>CBDTZM010000001.1:0-22615 GCA_965364915.1 uncultured Pseudomonadales bacterium
GGCTTTCGCGGCAGCCCAACCGCCAAAGCTGGCGCCGACAATGGAGACGGTCTTTGCACCAGTTCGGTGTAAATAGCGGACCGCCGCTAGAACGTCCAGGTGAATACCTTCGTCTGGCTCGCTACCCTCGCTCCAACCGCGGCCGCCGCGCGATTGACCGCGTCCCCGGAAATCGATAGCGACGACCCGAAACCCGGCTGCTTCGAATATCGCCGCCTGCTGCGACCAACTTTCCTTGGTGAACCGACCGCCATGAGCGAGGACAAGGCCACGCTCGCTGTCTCCGTATTCGTCGGCGTAGACAAGGCCCTGGTCTTGTGTGGGCAATACGACGGTGCGCGGACCAGTGCATCCGACCAGCATAGCCGCCGACATCACGATCCAGAGAACGAGTCTCCGGTAGATTTTCGAGTATACGAACGATGTTCCTGCTATGGGCTTGGCTCGAGAATCGCTTGATAGGTCAGTCTTCGGGACAGCGAGCGAACGTCTGGCCGGCCCTGACCGAACTGCTGGATCATGCCGACAAAGATGAGATCTTCTTTAGGATCGATCCAGAACCATGTGCCGGCCGCGCCGCCCCAGTAGTACTCGCCTGCCGAGATCGAATCGGCGGCTACCGGGTCCATCACGACGGCGAAGTCGAGACCAAAGCCGGTTCCGCCGCCCGCCCGCATCTCCGGGTAATCGCGTGGCAGATGGTTGCGGTGCATGAGTTCGACCGTCAACGGCGCGAGCAGGCGCACGCCGTCCAACTCGCCGCCATTCAGCAGCATTTGGCAGAAACGCATGTAATCGTCGGTCGTCGACACGAGCCCGCCGCCGCCGGACAGAAAGTTGGGTTGTTCCAAGTAGTTGCGGCGGCCCAGCCCCTGCGATGGGGCCTGTAGCGTGCCGTCTTCATCGTAGGTGTAGACGGCCGCGAATCGGTCGGCCTTATCGGGTGGTACGTGAAACGCCGTGTCAGTCATACCGAGCGGTTCGAAGATGTGCTCGCTCAAGAAATCGTCGAAACGTTGGCCCGATAGCACTTCGACCAGGTAGCCCTGCACGTCCACGGCCACGCTGTAGTGCCAGATGGTGCCTGGCTGTTGGCGCAGTGGTATGCCGGACAGCTTGTGGATCATGTCCTCGAGTGTCGAGTCAGTATCGAGCACGCCGGCTTCGCGGTATTTCGTGTCCACGGCCGATTGTGAGAAGCCGCCATAGGTGAGTCCGGCCGTGTGGCTCATGAGTTCGCGAATGGTCATGGGATGATCGGCAGGTTCGGTAACGATACCGTCCTCGTCCTCACCCGCGGCGACGACCAGGCCTTTGAACTCGGGAATGTACTTTTCAACCGGGTCGCTCAATCGAAACAGACCATCTTCGTACAACATCATCAGCGCTACGCCGGTGATGGGTTTCGTCATCGAAAAGATTCGAAAGATGGAGTCCTCCGCCATCGGGATGTCTTTACCGATGTTCTGCTGACCGAATGTTCCGAAGTGCACGATGCTTCCGTGCCGGGCGATCATCGTCGTGATACCGGCAAGGCGGCCATCGTCGACGAGTCCCTGCATGGCCCCGGATAGACGCTCTAACCGGTCGCTGGACATACCGGAGTTTTCGGGCGTATCCCGGGCGAGCATATCCGCGTGTGACTGGAACGCGATGCCGATCGATGCGATCAAAATCAGCGCGATGGCACTTCCACGTGTTGGTTTGCACATTATTCCGGGAAAGAAAGCGTGGTACGAAGCGCAAGAGGCGCGATAGGAATTGAACATGTGGTTCCCCATAGTGTTAAGAACTTTTGTGGATCTAGATACCGAGGTCTTGCAGGTTGTAGTCCTTCAAGCCGGCCTTGGCCTCAGGTGTCCAGCGGTACGCTGCCTCCTGGCCCACAAACGGTTGATAGGTGTATGGCGTCTCATCCGGAAAGCGTTGACGGCGGGCATCGATCGCATATCCGATCAGCCGCGAACGTTCGCGAATGCGTTCGTCGTCGTAGACCGCTACCTCGTTGTGCACCCCACCGCTGGTGACCCCCAGTATCGAGGCGCGCCGGTGGAAGCCGAAGTTGATCGTGACACGTACGTCCGGACTGGTGTTGGCAAACGAACCGTGAATGGCTTGCCGGTTGCAAATAACGACGTCGCCTGGATCGCAGACAACGGGTACCGCGTCGGGTAGCCGGTCGGAACCGGCCGCGGCCACCATGGCCTTGATGTCGGCTTTGCCTTTGTGAGATCCGGGCACGACCCACAAACCGTTCGCCGGCGTACAGCCGTACAGTTGCGCCATGAAATTGAACCCGTGGGTACCTTCGTCCAGGTCCGGGCTTTGCCAATGGGTCCAGCCGTCCTGGTGCCAGGCGACCGACCCACCGAGGCCTGGGTGTTTGATCCACACGGCCTCGTTGAACGGGGTGAAATCTTCGCCGTTGATCGCTGCGGCAACGCCCAGTAACTGCGGGTGGCCGTAAACGCGCAGGCAGGCGTCGGAAAACTGCAATGAACCCAGCACCAATTGCGGGATGAACTCCGGCGCTTCGATAGGGGGTTCGAGTTCTTGCATCTTCGCCGGATGACGGCCGTACGACGCGTCGGTGCCGCCGATAGGATCGGAGAGTGGTTTCACCCAGACGACGTTACGGCCTTCGTGACCGACGCCGAGTGCCGGACGTCCCTGGCGATCGATCTCTGCGCCCTTGGTGACGGGTGCGCGTTCCAGCATGTCGGCTACGTCGCGTTCGATGTCGTCCAGTTCGTCGGCGGCCAACACCCCCTCGAATATGTAGAAACCGCAACGGGCATAGGCCTCCAGAATGTCGGGGTCGAGATTGCCGTCGGCATCGCTTCGTATCGGCCCACGGTTACCCAGGGCAAACGCCCGTTGCTCGCCCTCGGCGCGATAAAGCACCATCGCATCTTCGTCGGGTCCGTAATCGACGATGGGTACGTTCATGAGCGGCAGGTTGGCCATGCACACTTTCTCCCTCAAAATGCCGGACAAGAATACCATGGTAGCGGGGGCGCCAATGAACATCGGACTGTTTCCTTTCATTACCGACTACTCGATGCCCATAGACCAACTGGCCATCGCGGCAGAGGAACGTGGCTTCGACTCGATCTGGGTGCCGGAACACACCCACATTCCGGTAAACCGGGAAACGTCTTATCCCGGTGGGGGCGAATTGCCCAAGGAATACAGCCATACCCTCGACCCGTTCGTCGCGCTCGCCGTGGCGGCGGCCGTGACGACCAAGCTAAAGCTGGCGACCGGTATCTGTCTGCTGATCGAACACCAAGCACTCACCATTGCGAAAACCGTGGCAACCCTCGACCACCTTTCGGGGGGCCGGGTACTGCTCGGCCTGGGCGCTGGTTGGAATCGAGAGGAGGTGGAGAATCACGGCACCGAGTACGCGAGCCGCTTCAAGAAACTCGAAGAGCAGATGTCCGCACTGCGAGCCATATGGACGAACGACGAGGCCGCCTTTGACGGTGAGTTCGAAAAATTCGATGCGGTCTGGTCGTGGCCGAAACCGGTGCAGCAACCGCATCCCCCGTTGATTCTAGGCGGCGAAACCGATCACACGCTGCGCCGCATCGTGCGTGTCGGGGACGGCTGGCTACCGCGCGCGATGAACCCCGATCGCGTGTTCGACGGCATGCAGAGATTGCAAGCGTTTGCCGAAGAGGCAGGCCGTGATCCGGCCTCGATCTCCATTTCGGTTTTCGCACCGCCGCCGAAGGACGCGATTGTGCAGAAATTCAGAGAAACCGATGCTGAGCGCGTAATACTCATGCTGCCGCCCGAGAATGCCTCCGACACGCTCAAGCGCATGGATCGGTACGCCGCTTGGGTGTAGGCAGCCCTAAAGCGTCTCACGTCGTATAGCCGCTACTTTTAGAAACTGTTTACGCTTTGCCAGCAATGGGCATTAAGGGTGGCGCCCGCTTGGGCTACACTGCGGGTCTTGTTGGGAGATCATCACCTATGCGCATGGCAATGAATACGTCGAGAATGCTCCTAGTCTTCGTGATCGCGGGCCTCAATGGGTGCTCTGCCGAACCGCCACCGACACCACCGACGCCACCAATGCCGCCGGAGGAGGAAACTAAGGCGTCGCCGGTAACCCTCGCCAATACGTTTCGGCATGTGTTGCACTCTGACGCCATCGGACAAGATTTTACCGTCGATGTGGCCTTGCCGTACGTTGCACCGGACGGACCCCTTCCCGTGGTTTATGTCACGGATGGCAACTCGATGTTTCCGCTCGTGGCCAATTCCGCGCGTTTGCTGCAACTCGGTGGCGAGTTGCCGCCGATCATCATCGTCGGCATCGGCTACGTCGAGACCACAACCGCGGAGGTGTTGGCCCTGCGCACCCGCGACCTGACCCCAACCCCCGACCCGGTATACACCGAACAGGCGCGCCAAGGGCCGATGCCGTTACCCGAAGGTATCGAACCGGGTGGCGCAGCAGCGTTTCTCGACTTCATCGAGCGCGACGTGAAACCCTTTATCGCCGACCACTATCCGGTCAAAGAAGATGACGCCACGCTCGTCGGCGATTCATTGGGTGGGCTGTTTACTTTGTACGCACTGTTCAATCGCACGGGCGATTACCAGCGCTATGTGGCAGGTAGCCCATCGCTCTGGTGGAACGACAAGACGCTGTTCGCCGACGAGGCTTTACTTGCCGACACAACCGAGGATCTGGACGCCGACCTGTTCATCTCCGTGGGTGCTCTCGAAGAAAGCCCTGACAATGCCGAGGACTGGGCGTTGATGGTCACCAACATGCAAGCCATGGCTTCTGTGCTAGAGGAACGAAACTATTCAAGCCTGCGCTTGACCCAACACGTATTCGAAGGCGAAACGCACCTATCGGTGATCCCTGCGACGCTCAGTAGAGGTTTGCGTGCAGTATTTGCACGCGATGTCGCGACGCCGTCGGCGGGCACAACGGCGCCTGGATCGTGAAATCATGATTCAAGAAAAACAAGTCGTGCTTGCCCGGAGGATAGATGCGCTGCAAATCTCGCGGATGTCGAAAGAGTTGATCGAACACGGTCTGGGATGGAATTGGCGGCAGGGACGCGTCATCCAATCCATTCGCAACCCTGATCGCAATGTCGCCGTGGTAAACGACGTACGAACCGTCCTTGGGTTCGGCATCATGGAATATGGATGGGAGGAAGCACACCTGCTGCTGTTTGCCGTGCGGCCCAATAGAAGAAGGCAGCAGATCGGATCGCGACTGCTGGCGTGGTTGCAAGAGACAGCCATCCTTGCCGGGCTCGCTCGGGTTCACCTCGAGACGCGATTGAACAACCGCGGTGGACGTAGGTTCTATCGGGCACACGGCTTCGAGGAAACCGAGGTCGTTCGCGGCTACTACAGCGGCCAAGAGTCGGCGGTGCGCATGGTGCGCGAGCTATAGCTCGTAGACTTCACGGCAATACATGAACAACGATTGCAAGGTTTGGATCGCCACCGTTGGATGTCTGTTGACAATGTCCACCGGGTCTGCGGCCGATGAGTTGGTCTTGTCGATCGGTGGCGGCCAGCAACTCGATTCGCATCAGGAGAACAAGACCATCGGTCTCGACTACGCGTTCTACGAGTTCAAACGTAGCGCACGACAAACGCTCACCGTGGGCGTGAGTTATACCTATTTGGAAACCAATTTCGGGACGCATGAGGACCTGTATGCCATCTCGGTGTACCCGCAATTGACGTTTTTTCCGAGTGTCGACAGCTGGGTGAGTCGGCACCTGCCGGATGGCGCCGAACCTTACTTCTTCGTGCGTGCGCTAGGACCGACGTACATAAGCGAAAAGCACTTCGGCGAACGCGAACAGTCCGAACATTTCACGTTTCAGGCCCAGGTCGGCGTAGGTGTGAGCTTCGCGATGCTGTCTGGGCGAGAAAGTTCGTTGAGTATTTCCTGGAAACACTTTTCCAACGCAAACTTGTTCCCGGACAACGATGGGTTCGACTTTCCCGTCGTGGTTAGTTTCGGGCTGCGACTATGAGAGGTGCTTGAAAGCTTCGCTCAGCTCGGCTTACGAAAGATCAGCGACGTGTTGATTCCGCCGAACGCGAAATTGTTGCTCATCACGAAGTCGGTCTCGATGTTGCGACAGTCGTCGACGATGTAGTCCAACTCGGCGCACTCCGGGTCGCGGCGTTCGAGATTCATCGTTGGATGAAACCATCCTTCACGCAGCATGTTGACCGCGGTCCAGGCTTCGATCGCGCCACACGCGCCCAGCGTGTGACCGGTATAGCTCTTCAAGGCGCTGATGGGTTTTGCGCCGACGGCGGCCAATGTCGCGTGTGACTCAGCAACGTCGCCGCGGTCGGTGGCGGTACCATGGGCACTTACGTAGCCGATCTGTTCGGGTTCGACGCCCTGATCCTCGAGTGCGAGTTGCATCGCGATCTTCATGGTTTCCTTGTTGGGCTGCGTGATATGCGCACCGTCGGAATTGGTGCCGTAACCCACGATTTCAGCGTGGATCGTCGCACCCCGAGCTTTGGCGTGGTCATATTCTTCGAGGATGAGGGTTGCGGCACCCTCGCCGACGACCAGACCGTCGCGATCCGCATCAAACGGCCGGGGCGTGCGCTGCGGCTGATCGTTCATCGTACTGGTGGCGTACAGCGTGTCGAAAACGGCGGCCTCGGTCGGGCTCAACTCTTCCGCTCCGCCTGCCACCATCGCGATCTGCTGACCGTGCCGGATGGCTTCGTAGGCGTAACCGATACCATGACTCCCCGATGTGCAAGCGCTCGACGTGGTAAACACTCGGCCCCTCAACGAAAAGAAGATACCGATGTTCACCGCCGTGGTGTGCGCCATCATCTTGATGTAGGTGTTGGCGTTGATGCCGCTCGTGGTGTGTGCGCTCATCATCCGCACGAAATCTCGACTGGCGTCCGGCGAACCGGTGGACGATCCGTAGGCGACGCCGACCTTGCCGCTGCTCAATAGTGGATCGTCGATGAGTCCGGCGTCCTCCAAGGCAAGCTCGGAGGCTCGAGTCGCCATCATGGCCACCCGACCCATGCTGCGAACGGTTTTGCGCGTGTAGTGATCGGGCCGCTCGAAATTTTCCACCGGGCCGCCCAAACGCGTGTTGAGCCCATCGTAGATTTCCCAATCCGCCATGTGACGAATTCCGGATCGCATCGAGCGCAAACTCTCGGCTATCGTCGCCCAGTCGTTGCCGATCGGTGTGAAACCCGCCATTCCGGTGACGGCGACACGCTTCATCAGCAGAGTCCCCCGTTTACCGAGATGACCTGTCGGGTGATGTAACTGCTTTCCGTGGAGATAAGAAAGCTCACGACGGCGGCCACTTCGTCCGGCGTGCCCAGCCGGCGCAGCGGAATCGTGTCAATGATTCTATCGATAGGAGCATCTTCTATCATCTCGGTTTCAATCAGGCCCGGAGCAACGCAGTTGACGGTGATCGCCCGCTTGGCAAGTTCTATCGCCAACGATTTAGTCGCGCCGATAATGCCAGCTTTGGCTGCACTATAGTTGGTTTGTCCGCGATTACCGATCAGTCCGGACACGGAAGACATCGTGACGATGCGCCCGGGTTTGCGGCGCCGTACCATCGGCATCACTAGTGGTGATAGTACGTTGTAGAAGGCGTCGAGGTTGGTATGCACCACCTCGTCCCATGCCTCACCCGTTAATGCAGGGAACGCCCCGTCGCTGGCGACCCCGGCGTTGCACACGACACCGTAGTAAGCGCCATTGGCCTCGATGTCGGATTCGATTGCGGCTTTGCAGGCCGCGCGGTCGGCCACGTCGAAACACAGGATCCGCGTATCGGCGCCGCCTTCGTCGAGGCGTTGCTTGAGCGCTTGCGCCTTGTCCATGGAGGTCCGGCAATGCAGCACGATGTTGAATCCGTCCGCGGCCAGGCGCGTGGCGATGGCTTCCCCGATACCTCGACTAGATCCCGTCACCAATACGGTATGGCGCTCTGAATCGATTGTGCTGTCTGACATGGTGCAATTCGTTCCGGTCTGTGCGGCGGTAAGTGTGGATTAAGCGGGTGCGATACTGTCCAGCGATTCTACCGTTAGCACGGTCAATCGAGCACTGACGGTGACGCGCTGGTTGTGAATCGTACAATCGAACACCGCCAACCCCGCGCTCGATTGCATCACTAATTCGACCGCCACATCAAGTTTCTCGCCCACCAGGAAGTCGGCAGTCGATGATTCGTATTGACGCGTACCCAGCAGTAGGCCCGGAAGTACCTGCTCGCCGCGCTGTTTAGCGTGATATCCAGCCCAAGCGGCAATGGCCTGCGCCATGTATTCGACCCCGACGATTGCAGGCACCTTACCCGAGTCGTCGAACAACCCATCGGCGCGAACGATGACCTCAGCGGCTAGGGTATGTTCCGCCACCGCGATAACGCGCTCGAGCAGGACCATTGGCCCGGCGTGGGGTACTAGCTCTTCGACGTCCACCTCTCGAAGGTTCAAGAGTGTGCACCGATCAATACGGAACAATTGTTGCCGCCGAACGCGAAAGAGTTGCTCAAGGCGACGCGCGGCGGCTGGGCGAAGCCTTCGTTGGCAGCCGCAAATCGCAACGCGGCGATCTCGGCGTCAACTTGTCCATCCCACATATGCGGTAGATTGCGGTGAGAAGCGTTGTAGTCGTTGTTGAGTAGCAACCAGCAGAGCCCGATTTCGATTGCACCGGCAGCACCGAGCGTGTGCCCGGTCATGGGTTTCGATGAACTGCACCATGTCTGATTTCCAAATAGCTCGAACACGGCTTGGCTTTCCATCGCGTCGTTCAACGGTGTACCGGTACCGTGCAGATTGACGTAGTCCACCTGATCGGCGCTGAGGTTGCCCTGGCGCAATGCGGATTGCATTGCGCGTACCGCACCCTTGCCGGAAGGATCGGGCGCCGAGATGTGATGGGCGTCCGACGTGCTTCCCACGCCCAACAGTTCAATCTCACTGCGCTCGCGGGTGAGCAACATCAGTGCCGCACCCTCACCGATGTTGATGCCGTCGCGGTTCTTGCTGAAGGGATTGGAAAGACCTGCGCTCGTCGCTTCGAGCGCACTGAATCCTTGGACCGTCAATTGACACAGCGAGTCGGCGCCGCCGACGATGACGGCGTCGCAGGTGTCGAGGTCGATCAGGCGCCGGGCGCTCGCCAGCGCGTTGGCGCTGGATGAACAGGCGGTGGAAACCGCCATGGAGGGTCCGCCGAGCTCCAAGTAGGCGCATATGAAATCGCTCGCACCGCTGAGCTGTTGCTGGTGGAAGTGATAAGCCTCGGGTGTCGAACCTACTTCAACGTATTGCCGAATGGCTTTCTCGCCTTCGGCGAAGCCCGAGGTACTAGTGCCGAGCACTACGCCGACTCGATCGGCGCCGAAACGGCCGATGCAACAATCGACGGACTCGCGGATCTGTCCCAACGCGGCAAGCAACAGGCGGTTGTTGCGGCAATCGAACTCATTGAACTGCGCAGGTACGTGCGGCAGTTCGCCGCTCACGAAACCCAGGAAGACTTCGTTGCCGGGGCTGAATCTATCGCTTGGCACCATCCCGGTCTGGCTGCCTTGCACGGTAGCCGAATAGACGCTCCTCTTGTCGCTGCCGAGCGCGCAAATGATGCCTAGTTCGTTCAGATAGTAAGCCATTAGTCGAAGTCTTCTTTACCTAAGGCGCGGATCACCAGTCGATAATCGGTGCGCGGACTGCTTAGCTCAACCGTCTGCCATTCGACGATCGAATCCTGATAGATCGCCTCCAATATCAACCGCTCGTGCCACCACAAACGCCGCGCCGCACTGGTTTCTTCGACCCGCCAGGGGTCCGATAGTGCCGCACGCAGTGCGGCAAGGGGCCAATTGACCAATTGAGCGTCTGCGAGCATTTGCCGGGGGTCGACAAATTCCGGCAGCATCGGATGTGTTTCGATCGCGAGACCGTCGGCGTTCTGCACGACACTGAAGAGCTTCAGCCCCTCGGGGGTGAATACCGCCATCGCAGTTTTGTTCGGTGTCAGCTCGATGACACCGAGCAGTTGGTGCGCTTCGTCCTTGTGGACAATACTCAACGCTTGTGTCAGTTGCTGACTATGGTCGCGCTCGGTGGGTTCAATCAGCGGTCGCTGCGGGTTGGCGCGCCCGAGACCGCTCGAAAACGTGCATGCGCACAGCGACCATAGCAGGCCGACGACGATCAGCGATTTCTGCACAGCGCCGCCAGCACGTCCAACCTGGGCCTCGCTCGGGTGACGTAGGGGTTGCTCTGGTCCCACACGTAGCCGGCGAGTATCGAGCAAATCATTTGCTTGATTTTCGCGTCCTTGAACTTGCTGAAAAAGACGTCATGTAGCGAGCCGTCGTACCACGACTCGACGAATACTTTGAAGACGGCGACACCCTTGGCCAGTGGGCGCGCGAACTCGTTCTCCCAATCCACGGTCGCGCCGTTGAGCTGCCGGTCGAGGATGCCCGCCGCCAGGCTTGCCGACTTCATGGCGATTGTTACACCGGAGGAAAAGATGGGGTCGAGAAACTCGCCGGCGTTACCCAGCAGGGCGTAACCATCGCCCCACAGTCGTGATACGTTGGCCGCATAGCCGCTGATCTGATTGACCGGCGTGTCATAGACAGCGTTGTCGAGAATGTCAGCGAGCCCTGGATCCGCGTTTATCAAAGCTTGCAATTTGTCCAGCGGAGCGCCGCTCAATTGGTCCAGATATTCGACGGTCGCGACCACACCGAGCGAACTGCGCCCGTTGCTGAACGGAATGAGCCAGTACCAGACATCGGCCCGTTCGCGATGTACCGTGACCAGGATCTTGTTACGGTCGTAACCGGCGTGGTCGATGTTGTCTTCGATGTGCGTGAACAGCGACTGTCGGGATGGAAAGTCCGAAGGTGTATTGAGGTCTAGGAGGCGCGGCAACACCCGGCCGAAGCCGCTGGCATCCAACAGAAATTTGGCTTGATAGTGATGTTCTGCACCGTCCTTGTCGCGGGCCACCACGCTAACGCGATCGGTAGCCGGTGCTGCGCTGGTGATTTCTTGTCCAAAGCGGATATCGACGCCCTGTTCCTGGGCGCTGACGGCGAGCACGTTGTCGAAAGCTGCGCGCACCACTTCATAGGTCGTATCCCAAGCATCCTGACTGAACCGGTCGGCGAACTCGAACGCCGAAGATTCCCCGCCTCGTGCAAACACCGCACCGTCCTTGGTCTGGAAGCCCATGTCTCGGACGGCATCCAACATACCAGCCTCTTCGATGAACTCCATGCACTGAGGCAATAGGCTTTCACCGATCGAGAATCGCGGGAACGTGTCGCGCTCCAAAACGATGCAGTCATGTCCGCTGTTGCACAACAACGCGCCCGCAACGGTACCGGATGGTCCTGCGCCGATAATCAGAACATCGGTCGTCTCAGTCATGGGGTTTCCCGAATAGCTTTGTTCTTATACTTCCCGAAGCCAAGGGTGCCAACAGAAATGCGGATCCGATACCCGCCATGAGCGTCAGCCCGAACGCGTTGACCACCGCTGTATCACTGAAAGCCAACATACCGAAGGCCATCAGAGTGGTTCCGGCCGACAATGATACCGCCAACGTGGTGGTTCGGTGTTCTCCGTCGTTGAGGTGGAAAAACACAGCGTAGTCAATGCTAATGCCGACAACCAGCAACAACGCAAATAAATTGAACAGGCTGAAGAGATTGCCGGTCCAGCCGATCGTAGCCATGGCGATCAGTACTGCCGCCAACGGCACCGAGATCATCGCGGTCGCAGCCCGTACGCCGAAACGCCAGCAGAGAGCTAGCAGGATGACGCCGTACACGGCCGCGAGTAACAGCGTGGCGACCTCACGGTAGCGACCGAGCAACTGCGACAGATCGGCAACCTGATCGACCAGCGTGACGCCTTCAAGTCCGGCGGCGATCGTTTCGAGGTCTGCCATCGACCGGATCCCGGCTAGCTGCACCACGGCCCCGCAATGTTTTGGTTCACAGCCAAGCCATAGCGTGCGCCAACCGTCGGGCATCGCATCGAGCCAGTCGCCGAATGCCACTTGTGCCGCTTCAGCCTCTGCAAACCCCTGCAGGTGCGACGCTTTGTCGGTCGTCGACAGGCCGATGCGATCGTAGAAAGCGTCGATGCGTCCGCTGTCGTAAAGCTCCGATTTGACGAGTTGGTAGTTCGATCGCTGTGTGTCCGCGTCGGGGTACATTTGTGACAGGGCGCGGTAACTGCCGACGCTGCCGCTGGCGACCGCGTCGTCGAGAAGCCCGCTGAGTCGGTGTTCGAGGGCAAGCACAGCGTCGCTCGTGGCGCCGCTGACGACGAAGAACTGGCTGTCGAACTGCTGCGGCAAGAGGGATCGCACGCGGGCGTCTTCGTCGAGTAACTTCGGCGGTGCGCTCTGCAGCACCCTGATGTCGTCGTTGGGCCGCACGTCCTTGAGGCCCAAGACGATGACCGGGACCGCAACCGCCAGTACGGTCAGCGCCGCCGCTCGCGGCAATCTGGCCCACTGCCTGAGGTAACCGTCTATTACGCGTAATGCACGAGGCTCGGCGCGAGGCAACGTGGGCCACGCATAGCTTGGATATAGCAAGACCACCGTCAGCCACGCGGCGAGTAGGCCGCTTGCGGAAAAAACGGCGATCTGCTGCAGCCCCGGGAACGGGGTTATCAGGAAACTCGAGAATGCGCAGACGCTGGTCAGAAGCGCTACCGTGATGCCGGGCAGAATGCGTCGCAAACCCGCCTCCGGGGTCCAGTCGCTGCCTCGATAGGCGTCGCACAAGTAGTGCAGCGCATAGTCGATGGAGATACCGATCAGGCTGGAACCGAAAACCAACGTCAGAACGTGGATAGTGTCGAATACCAGAAGCGTCGTGACGAACGCGCATCCCACGCCGCTGCCGATCGACAACGCCGTCAACAGGATCGGCCGCGGGGACCGAAATACGCCTATCAGAAGAACCAGGATGGCCACCAGCGAGATGGTCCCGAACAAGGACACTTCTGACTGGGCGCGTTTCGCACCCTCCGCGGCAAAGATCGGTAGGCCGGTAACCAGCAATTCGACGTTGTCGTGAAATGCCAGACGCCGATTGATGGCGATGAATTCGAGCAGGCGCGCTTGGCTGGTTAGATCGAATCCGGCGGCACGAGTACTGACGATGTGTAGCGCGTGAAGTTGTCCGCCCGTGGTGAATGTGGGGGTCGAGCCGTCGAGTAGGTCGTAACCGGCCGGCGCCAACTTGGTTAGGTACGACGCATGCAAGCCGAGGGGATCGGTCGTCAGCTGGCTGGCCTGGAACGCGCCGAGCAGACCGTACAGTCCGGCAAGTGCCGACTCGACTAGCCGGTCTGGGTCGGTCTGGATGTTGAGCGCCTGATCGGACGTCAGCAGATGGAAACGGTAGTCGAAGAGACGAGCTACCTCGCCGATCACGCGTGTTTGAGTTGCGGCAAAGAGGCCGCTGTCCCGCAACCGCTCGACGAATTCAGCGGAAGTGGCGGTTAGATTGGTACGCGCCTGTGGATTGGCGGGCGTGCGTAACAAGAACACGACTCGGTCGCGCCCGGCGTCGGTCAAGCGCTTGGAAGCCTGCTGGATCAAGGGTTGCTGCTCGACGACCGGCAACAGCGCCAGCATATCGGTTTCGATAAGCTGGTCTCGGGGCAGCAAGAGAGCCGCCGCGAGCGCGAATACCGCTACCGCCGCCACCCATACCCTAGGGGCTCGCTGAAAATTAATTGGCGGACACGCCCATGTCGGCAGCCACCGATGGCGGTAGCTCGGGGATGGCCCGCACGTTTAGGAATTGGATGTCGATGCGATCGGCGGTCGTGGTGTGCAGCACGATGTCTTGCACGGTGTTGGCCCCTGTCATGTCGATCCGTTCGAACAACTTTTTGAGCAGCGCCGCCTTAGGCGTCATCCTAATTGACCAGTTGGCGCCGTCGCTCTCCCCCTCCAGACCGAACAATCCGGAGAGATGCTCGAGGTCGCCGAGGAGCAAGGCTCGAGTGAGATCGGCGATCCAGCCCATACCGGATTGCATGCCGGGCGGTTGTGTGCGCGCAGTGTCTGCGGACCCTTGCAGCGTGCCGTGTTCATCGATAAAGACGCTGCTCTGAAGGGGTTGGTCGACGTACCAAGCGATACCTTCGGCTTCCTGAAAGTAAAACCGGCCGGATGACACGATGGGACGGGACAGCGCCGCGATTTTGATACTCTGCGAAAATTCTCCGGCGATCAGTTCGTTAGAGCTGAGTAGCGCCTGTATCTGTCGAATCAATGCCGCTTCATCGGCGCCACCGGCGAATGGTGATGACGCGAGCAGAAGCACCAGGGCTGCGGTCCTCAAGGCGTGACCCCCAGCTTTTGCAGCAGTATTGGCGGCGCGACGTAACACATCTCGTTGGTTTCGAGGGATACCGCAACTTGGGTCGTCGAACCTCTGGTAACGCGCTTGCCGGTGGCGGCATTGCGAATTTCGTAACTGATGCGTAGGCGGTGCTGAAACTCGCGAATCATGGCTTGCACCTGGATGACGTCACCAAAACGCGCGGGCTTACCGAAACGGGCGCGGACGTCGATCACCGGCCAGGCGTAACCGGACTGGGCCATCTTTTCATAGTTATAGTCGATGCTATCGAGTAACTCACAGCGAGCGATCTCGAAATATTTGAAGTAGTTGGCGTGCCAGACAACGCGCAGCGCATCCACATCGTAGAACGGTACTTTTATCTCGACCGTTGCCTGCCAGCGACTTTGCTTGCTCACCGCTCTCCCGCTTCGTGCGCTTCATGGTTGGCATTCCCGCGATGCCGCGCGAGCAGTCGTGGAAGTCTTCTCAACATGCCGACAAACGACCTTGCGTGCATCGCGCTGATCAAAACATTATCTCGCACTAGCCGAAAGTGTGACCGGCCGCCCTCGGGATAGCGAGTTGCGACCGGCAGCATGGTGGCCTTGGTTCCCGCCCACAACAGATGCACGACGATCTCCATGTCGAACTCCATGCGATCGCCGGTCCGGGCGCCGTCCAATACCTTCATGGTTGGGGAGAGCGGGTAGATGCGAAACCCGCACATGGCGTCGGCTATCTCCAGCGACAGCGTATTTATCCATACCCAGACGTGCGTGAGGTAGCGACTGAGCCGGCGCAAGGTTGGCACACTGCGGTCGAAGACCGGATTTCCCAAGATGGCGTTGTCGGGTTGCGCCTGGGCGCGCGCGATGAAGGACGGTATTGCCGTTAAGTCGTGTTGAGCATCGGCATCGATCTGGAACGCGTGGCTGAACGTGCGATCTGCGGCTGCACGTATGCCGGTTTTTACGGCCGCACCCTTGCCAGCGTTTTTTGGATGGCGGATGAGCGTTACCCATGAATACCGACGGCAGGCAGCTTCGATAGCATCTCGGTGCAGCGCATCGGACCCGTCATCTACGACCAGACAGGCGAGTCCGTGTTCGCTGAGTGCATCCAGGGTCTCATTCAGCGTTTCGCTGTGGTTGTAGATCGGAATCAGAAAACAGGGTTGGAACACGACTTCAACCCTGTAGTACGCCCGAGCTGCATTCATCGAGGTTCGATTGATAGCGGAAGCTCATCTGTTGCTTGGCTTCGGAATAGACGAGTCTCAAGTGAATGCGTTCTCCCGGACGAATCAAGCGCTTGAACTTCACCTTCTTCATCTGCGTGATGTTGGCAGGTAGATTCAGCAGCGTCTGCCCGAAGTGGCGTGCCCAAAGGATCTGTACGACACCGGGGAGTATCGGTTCACCGGGAAAATGGCCTTCCAGATAAGCAAGATTCAGTGGCACGACCACAGTGAGTTCTGCTGTGTTGGCGTCAGTATGTTCGGTTTTCTCCACCGTGGGCAGCCGTGTTGCTGGAGGATTGTCGAAGTGTGTTAACAGCTCGGCGTGCAAGATCTTGCCTTGCTCATTGACCGGCAGCTTCGGTACGAAACGCCAGCGACGGGGTATGGTGACCCGGTCGAAGTGTTCGCTGAGCGCGGTGCGCAGCCCACTGGTGAAGCCCAACTTGCCTCTATCGACGAGCCGATCGCAGCCGTCCTGAGAAAGCACAACGACCGCGGCGAGGGCGTCGCGCTCTCCCGGAATCAAGAGCGTTCGCGCCTCGGTGACTTCAGGTAGGGCTCTCAAGCGTGCTTCCAGCGCTTCGAGCGAAACCCGCTGCTCTTCGACCTTGACGATTCGGTCGATGCGTCCTTTCAAGGCGAACGTGCCATTGTCGAACAATTCCACTGCATCGCCCATCGCCAACCAGTTGTCTCCGTCTGCTTGCGTGGAACGCACCAGCAGGCCGTCGTCGTCTGCCGCGGCGATCGCGACATCCGGCAACGGTTGCCACGGCGTCGCGGCGGCATCCAGATGTTGCTGTCGGTACGCGACGCCGCCGCTTTCGCTGCTGCCGTACACTTCGATCGGCGCATGTCCCGACCATCGACTGGCGGTATCTGCGGCGGGCTTGTCGAGAAGTCCACCGGACGAGACGATGCAGTTGAGCTGCGAAGGTGCCTCGCCCACAACGCCGGGGTCGAGTCTCTTTAACTGGGCAGGGCTGCTGATCCAGGCGACGGCGCTATGCGAGGCAGCGGCTCGCGCGACGCTGGACGGGCTCTGCAGAATGCTGGCATCGAAAGCCCTGCCGGTGGTCAACGGCAGCAATACCTTGAACAACAACCCATAGATGTGCTGATGGCTGACCGTGGAGATGAATGTGGTGGCGTCGTTGAGTGGCTGCCAGACACTTGCCAGAATTTGCAGTTCGGACTCGAGTTGTCGCACCGATTTGGGGATGCGTTTGGCCTCGCCTGTAGAGCCCGACGTAAAGAGGATCAACTGGGAGCTCGCACCGGCGAACGCCTTGGTGGCGCTACCGGCCGCGGGCGCTGGGTGACCGATGCAGGCGTTGGCTCCCTCGAGATCGCCCAACCGGCCCTGAATGTAGGGCCCCAGCGCTGCCAGTGTTCCGGGTGTGTTGTTTGGCGGTAATACCGGCGTTCGGCCGCTCGACCACAAACCAAATAACCCGACGGAAAACGTATAACTGTCGTCGCAGTACAGCGCCCATTGTTGCTTGTCGGTCCGGTCGAGATGGGTCGCAAGTGCGGCAACCTCGCGAGTCCACCGGGACCAGTCGATAGCGCCACCGTCATACCACGCTACGATGGAGTCTGCCGGTCGCGATTGATTGTCGAGTGTGCTGATGAGTCCCATATCAAACACCAGTTCCGCTGTCCGGGTCGAAACGTTTCCTCACGAAGTGCCGAATGATCCGCTCAGCGACCAAAAGGCTACCGATGAGCAGGTACGCTACGAGTCCATTGTAAAGCCCCCACAACGCTAGATCCCCGGAAAGCGCCGTCCAAGTGGCGATAGCACTATTCAGCGAAAAAAAAAGCACCACGCCACGGTTACGCGGCGGGTGTAGGCAACCGCGCCTGCGGGCAGATTGGGATCGGTCATACGCGCCAACCGCTCAATGACCGATGGTGGAAACGCCAGTGACCATGCGAAGGCAGCGAGCAGTACCACATTGACGATGACCGGATAGAACAATAGCAGGGGTTCGCTGTTGGAGACGAAGGCCCATCCCGCAAATAAGGTGACCACGACAAACAACGCTAGCGCGACGTTGGTGTTTGCCGTTTTCATGGTGACGAGATAACGCAATCCAAACAGTGAGAGCAGTATGAGTGCAAAATACTTGGGTTCGAGGTACTCGATGCCGAAGTAAACGGCCGCGGGGTAGCACAACGTCATCACCACGAGCACGGCGTTCAACACGATCTAACCCGCCTTCAGAGAGAAGATGACCTCGACTACGTCCTGCACCGTCTCTACCGACTTGAACTGTTCCGGTAGGACCTTGATGCCGGTAATTTCGGTTAACTTGGCGATGAGATCGATGGCATCGATGCTGTCGATGTCCAGGTGATCGTAAAGCTGTGCGTCCATGACAACGTCGTCGGGCTCGACCTCGAACAATTCTTCGAGAATCTGCCGTAGTTTTTCAAATATTTCTTCGCGCGTGTCCACCTTGCTATTTGTGTGCCTGTTCACCGGCGACGAATTTCGCCAGGTTTGCGATAGAAGCGAAGTGCAGGCGGGTTTCCTCGGACTCTTCGTCGATCTCGACCCCGTACTTCTGCTGCAACGCCAATCCGATCTCCAACGCGTCTATGGAATCGAGGCCTAGACCATCCTCGAATAGGGGCTCGCTGGTAACAATATCGTCGATCGTAATATCTTCCAGTTCAAGCGTCTGGATAATGAGCGCCTTCAGTTCGTTTTCAAGCTCGGCCATTGATGGTGTTTCCAAATAATTTCAGCCTGATCTTTTCGGTAGCGCGCCGGGCTGTGAGCGCTTGAGTGGTCGCCACTTCATTGTCGGTTATCACGATCTCTTGTTCCACTCGGAAAACGTAGTGCATTTTCCGATCGGGAATTTCATACCATTTTTGCTCTTTCTCGAGCGTGGCAGGTTCGCACCGGATGGAAACCGGGGTCAATGGTAATTGGGAGCGCATCGCCACGTAGGCGGCGCCCCGCTGAAGTCGGTGCGCTGCGTTGGTACGTGTACCTTCGGGAAAAATGATGGTCGTGATCCCGGCGTTCAGACAGGCGACGCACGCGTCGATCGACGCTTCTGGATCTTCGTTGCTGATGTAATTGGCGGCTCGCACGACGAAACCGAGATAGGGATTGGTAAATAAGCGTTGTTTGACAACGCACACGGCGTCCTTGACGAATCCGCCT
The DNA here is from genome assembly GCA_965364915.1 of uncultured Pseudomonadales bacterium. GTDB lineage: Bacteria > Pseudomonadota > Gammaproteobacteria > Pseudomonadales > Azotimanducaceae > Azophilus. The sequence goes on from CBDTZM010000001.1 coordinate 18,842, forward strand.
AAAAACACGATGTCGAGCAAGGTGGGGTGGTTGGCGATCAAGAGTAGCCCCGGTTGCGCTAGTTTTGCTCGGTCGTGCACCTCGTAGGTCAGCACGCCGAGAAATCTGAGCGTGCCGATGTGCAGTCTGAAGCAATAGTGGATGGCGCGGCGAAACGCGGCGGCGCGCTTTTGCGGATGCTTCACCAAGAGGAAAATGCTTGGTGCGACAAGGCAACCCAACACTAGGGCGCCAATGCCGAACGAGACAAAGCCGATGGCGGTGCCCAACAATCGCCAACAGTAGGACAATTTAGCTGGCATCGTCGAGCCGCCTCCACCGCCAAGTGCAACGATGACAAGCAACCTCCAGGCTGGACTCGCCCGACTCGAGAAAGGCGATGAGATCTCGCATCTGTTGCCAGAAGGGGGTTGCCTGAGCGTTTTCGGGGACCCTTTCGGGAACCCTTTCCAGGGCTAGCGCCGCGCCGCCTTGCGCGCGAGTGACGAGATAACAGGCAGCCATGTGGGTGGGCGGATTTACCTCGTAAGGTCGCTGCGCGTCGGGCAAGGGTGCTTCGAAACAGATGAGCAGTACGTTCTCGGTTTGCCGCTCATTGAGGAGCCCGGCTGCTTCCACGAACGCAGCCCCAATGCCGTCGGCGCCCGCACAAATGGTCAGCGACGTGCCGGTCAAGTTGTGGATGATGCTGAATAGTCCGGCGACCGCGTTATGCACCGATAGGCTAAAGGCCGCCGGTGAAAGAGGCTCTTGCGTCGCCAACGCTTGCAACAATTTGAACGATTGTTCCGGTTGCCCATACGTGCTGGCAAAGACGCAAGCGGGGTTTTCGATACCGGCCATACAGCTATCCGCGGCCTGAAAGGCGGCTCTTGCCACGGGCGAAAGACGTCGTCGTTGCATGGGCTTGATATGCGATAGGGCCGGGCGGCTATCCCCTTCGGGCGCCTCCTGGCCGAGTGTCCAGCGGCTCCACGCCGCGGCATCTTCGCAACCGGCTGCCCAGCAGTCCCAGCGGGCGATATTCAGGTTGATCTTCAAGGATGAATTACGATCTCGCTACGCGGTAGCGTCTCGTTCCAAGCGAATGATTTTGGTCGATTGTAGCAAATGGCCTGCCGGTTGACCGTTTTCGGCGATAGCTTAGAATTCGAACGAGTGGGAAGCGCCGGAACAAGCACATGAAAACGATGCGAAGCATATTCGGAATTCTGATCGGCCTACTACTAATCGGTAGTGCGTACGCGCGGGATACGCGGGCGATGTACTCGATCTCGGAGGCATTGGTGTCGGCTGGCTCCGAACAAGTCGGCGATGACGTACAGTTGTTCTTCGGTGACCAGCACCCGTCCGTTGCGACCAATTACGGCACATACACGTCGAACAGGAAAAGCAGCGGCTTTGGCAAGTCGGATACGCTCGCCTGCCAACGTGCGTTCCTCTCTGCCGTTCTGTCGTTTCAGCAACGTGCTCGCAACGAAGGTGGCAACGCGGTGGTCAACCTCAGGAGTTTCTACAAGGCAAAGCCCGTTTCTAGCGCTACCGAATTCGAATGCGGTAGTGGGGCGGTGATGTCGGGCGTCTCCTTGCGTGGCGACGTCGTGCGTCTCGACTGAGTGTCGCTCAGTGCTGGCGCCGCAAGAGCGTTAGATAGATGGCAGTTGCGGTGCCCGCACTCCCGAAGATCATGCACATCACCATGATTTGATAGCGCACCGCTATTAACGGATCCACGCCTGACAGAATCTGTCCGGTCATCATGCCCGGCAACGACACCAAACCGACGGCCAGTAGCGCGTTTATCTGCGGGATCATCGCGGCTTCCATCGCCGCGCGGCGAGCTTCGGTGTAGGGTACGCCGCGTTTGGTTTCCGCGACGAAGCGCTCGGCCGACAGGCTGACGGTGTTCATCGAGTTGGCGAAAATCATGCCGGCTATGGGTACGACGAAACGCGGCTCGAACCACTGCTCTAGATCTAGGATCACTTGCGAAACCAGAATTAGCACCAACACGCCGGAAATCGCGATCGCAGCCAGCGCCGTCAGGAAACCTTTCAAGCCCCGGGGTTTCAATGCGTTCAGGCTGATCCAGGCCGATACCAGCAACATGAGGACCAGCAGCGCAGTAATGAGATACGGATCGTCGGTCTCGAAAATGTAGGTGAGCACGTAGCCGACGGCCAGCAGCTGCACGAGCATGCGCGCGTTCGCGTACATCGCGTCGCGTACGTTCAGCGCCCACCGATACATGACGACGAGCACCACGACCGTCGGCGCAAAGCCGATCGCGAGGTTGGCTAGCGGTATCGTTGCGAGTTCGTTATCCACCTGTTGAGAACTTGATCATTCGATGTCGGGCATCGTCAGAGCGGAGCATCGGCTGGCTAAGTTGGAGTGATTGAGGCGGCAATGCAGAGTTGTGTGACGCGTTTGTCGCCTGATTTGATTCCCAACCTCTGCGAAAGTCCCATTGCCGGTCTGGCCCACCATGGGTCGGGGTTGCTTCTATCGTCGGGACGGACGTCGAAACCAGCGGCTTTGATGAGATCCAGAAAACCGTCGGGGCCGTGCTGGGTGTTCGGTGGATGCCTGAACAACAGGCTGACCAGCAGGCTCTCCGTAAACGCGCGGCATGATTCAGACAGCAAGAGTATTCCGTCCGGTTTCAGCACGCGGCGAAATTCTTCGAGCGCCCGGCTTTGACCGGACACATGGTGCAGTGTTTGATGACACAGAACCACGTCGACGGATTGGTCCGCCAACGGCATGGCGCGGACGTCTCCGTGCAGCAACTCGACGTCGCACTCGACTTCACTCGCAAAAGTATCCGCCAGCGCGACTAGCTGGGGGTCGATATCGATACCGATAATCTGGCGCGGTGCAAACAATCTCTCCAGGATCGGAATTGCATTACCCCCACCACAACCAGCATCGAGGATGACGCTATTGGTCGGGGCGGGTTCCGGCATTAGCTGGTGCAGTTCTTCGAGTGCCGCACTCACGACATAGCGAGTCCAGATGTCGGTGCCCTGAAACCATACGCCGAAGCGGGTTTCAGGCGTCCATTCGATAGAGTCTGAGGCTGGCATGGTTTCGGCCCTCTGCGGCACGTCGCTTTCAGGCCTGGCGCCGTCTGCGATTGCGCTGTCGTGGGCCTCTCAGATGCTGCCACAATGGTCCGTACATACCGGCGGCGCGCAGACGATCGAAGAGATCCTCGCTGAAGTTCACTCCCAGACCCGGCATGGCCCACCGTGGATGGTCCTTCGCTTGCTCCAGCAACAGCTGTTCAATCTGCCTGCGCAATGCCAGACGTTCCTCGCGGATGGCCAGGTTGAGTGAGTCGTAGTCATCGGTCCAGACCATGATGATGGCGCCGAACGGATCCAGCTCAGCCAGAAACTCCAACGTGCGTTTGGAATCGTCCAGCGTCTCACCTTCGGTACCGAGGATGAAGGTATGACAGTCGGGAATACCGGCCTGGATGCAAATTCGGTTGAGCTGCTTGATATGTTCGGTGGTGAAGCCCTTGTGCAGTCGCTTCAGAATCTCATCGCTGCCGGAATCGGATCCAATTTCCATACCGGCGCAACCTGCTTCATAAGCTAGATCCGCGAATTCCTTGTCAAAACCAAGCGGGTTAGAGTAGCAGCTCCACGGAATTTCCCAGTTGCGCGCTATGAGTTCGCGACACACCTTCTTGGCATGAGTTTTTGGCAGGTTGAACACCGAGTCGACGATGAAGAAATGGTTGATATCGGGATTCTTCTCTGC
>CBDTZM010000002.1:0-18539 GCA_965364915.1 uncultured Pseudomonadales bacterium
TGATCAAGAAGCTTACCTCCGATGAGAATCCCAAAAAACCATTGAGCGACAACAAGATCGCAGCAATACTGGCAGATCAGGATATCAAGGTAGCTAGGCGCACCGTGGCGAAGTATCGAGAGTCAATGGCGATACCGCCCTCAAACGAACGCAAGCGCCTAGTCTGATCGCAGGAGAGCCAGGTCCGACACGCCTGGCACATGGCAAGAAGCTAAAGGGAGGCAGCGCATGCAGTTGAGCATCTCCGGTCACCACATCGATGTTACCGATCCACTTAAAGATTACGTCACCGGAAAGCTCACAAAACTCGAGAGGCACTACGATCACATTACCAATGTTCACGTGGTATTGAGCGTCGAAAAACTCGTCCAAAAAGCGGAAGCCACTTTACACATAAGTGGCGCCGAGCTCTTTGCGGACGCTGATTCCGAAGACCTCTATGCGGCCATCGATGCGCTTGTCGACAAGCTCGACCGTCAAGTACTCAAACACAAAGAAAGGGTCATCGAACGACATCACGGTCGAGGGTAGAACAATCAATCATGATCGACATGGAAAGTATTTTGCTGCCGAAATGTGTGCGGACAAAAGTCCACGCACACAGTCGCAAGCGTGTACTCGAAATTTCTAGCGATCTATTGGGCAAACATCGCGGCGTTTCCGCGCGCAACCTTTTCGACGCGCTCATGGAACGTGAACGTCTAGGCAGCACGGGCCTAGGTGACGGCGTCGCTATTCCACATTGCCGCCTCGATTGTACACAGATGATGGCAGCGCTCATCATCCTCGAAACCCCCGTCGACTACGAAGCGATCGACAATCAGCCAGTCGACATTCTTTTTGCCCTCGTGGTCCCGCGGGAGGAGGTCAATATGCATCTGGAAGTGCTGGCGCGCCTTGCGGCCGTGTTCGGCGACGAGACGGAGCGACAGCGGCTTCGAGACGCACACACTGCCAGTGAGCTCAGCCAAAGATTCCGAGAAGCCGTCGATCGGCACGCCGCCGAGTAGCGATACACCTGCAAAAGGATGTAGGTCAAGACGAATCACCTATGAAACTTACGATCATCAGCGGCCGTTCCGGGTCCGGCAAGAGTACCGCACTGCGCGCACTTGAAGATGCCGGTTACAACTGCATAGACAACTTTCCCGTCGGCCTCTTGCAATCGCTGGTCGACAACGCGCTTGGCTCGGTGCAGAAAGACAGCACCATGGCGGTGTGTATCGATGCGCGCAACAAGGAGCTCGAACGGTTTCCTGAGATTCTTGCCCGTCTCAATGGATTGGACGTCGCCTGTCAGGTCATCTATCTCGACGCGCTCAGCCCAACGCTCGTCAAACGCTTCAGCGAGACCCGCAGACGCCACCCACTAACGGATAACAATACCGACCTGCGGCAAGCCATCGACGCCGAGAGCGATCTTTTGGAAAACATCGCAGATCTCGCCGATCTGACCATCGACACCACATTGCTAAGCGGGCAGGAGCTCGTCGAGTTCATGAGGTCGCGGGTTATCGCGAACACCGCCATCGGACTGAGCCTGCTGTTCCGTTCGTTCGGTTTCAAGTTTGGCGTGCCGGTGGATGCCGATTTGGTATTCGATCTCAGGTGTCTCCCAAACCCCCATTGGCAAGAAGAGCTACGGCCCTTGACGGGTTTGGACGCGCCCGTCGAACAGTATCTCGAAAATGACGCGATGGTGAACGACATGTTTGACGACATCGTCGACTTTCTAGAGAGGTGGCTTCCGCGTTTCGAAGACAACCACCGGGTCTACATGACGGTCGGTCTCGGTTGCACCGGTGGCCAGCATCGAAGCGTATACATGGCGGAGCGCCTCGGTTCGCATTTCGAAGAGCGGCATGAAAACGTCCTCGTGCGACACCGGGAACTCGACAGGCGCCGATGAAGGCTGCACAGGTCACACTCGTCAATCGTCTTGGTCTGCATGCGCGGGCGGCGGCTAAGCTCGTCAACCTCGCAAAGACCTACTCGAGTCGCGTGAGCCTCGCCAAAGACGGTAACCCGGTGGATGGCAAGAGCATCATGAATGTGTTGCTGTTGGCCGCGCCGGTAGACACGGTGCTGGAACTGGAGGTCGAAGGCGAGGACGAACAAGAAGCGTTCGTTGCCATTGTGGCGCTGATCGAGGACCGCTTCGGCGAGGACGAGTAGGCCGCCCCTTGCTGCCCAACGCGTAGCTGCAAGATCCGAGATTTAGGGTAACCTTGCGCCACCTCACGACCACGGTGAGCGCAGCGGTACGAGTCCATGGAGTTTCAAGAACGATTCAGCGAAGCAATCCGTGCCTACGGCGAGGGTGCCTTGGGCGATTTGCGCTATCTGCTGGCATCGCTGCGGCCCCAAGAAATTGCCAATCTGTTGGAGTCGACGCCACCGAAAGTACGCCAAGTATTGTGGGATCTCATGGACGAGGACAACGAGAACCAGGTACTTCAGCATCTCAGCGAAGACGTTCGGGCCGAGTTTCTCGAGTCGATGGATACCGCACAATTGGTTGCAGCGGTAGACGATCTCGACACCGACGACTTGGCCGATCTGCTGCAGGAATTACCCGACGCGATCGCCCAACAAGTGTTGGCGTCCATGAGCCACAACGATCGAGCCCGCGTAGAAGCGGTATTGTCCTATGCCGAGGACAGCGCCGGCGGTTTGATGAACACCGACCCGATCACGGTTCGACCGCGCCATGCGTTGGACATCGTGTTGCGGTACCTACGCCTACGCAAAGATTTGCCCGAAATGACCGATGCGTTAGTGGTGGTGAACAGCCGCGACGAGTACGTCGGCATGCTGCCCATCGCGAAGATCCTCACCTCGGACCCGAGCGTAACGGTGCGCGAAGTGATGGACACGGAAGCCCGAGCGCTTCCGGTCGACATGTCGGATACCGAAGTGGCACGGCTGTTTTCCGAGGAAGACCTCATCTCGGCACCCGTGGTGGACCTGGACGGTAAGCTGGTCGGAAGAATCACCATCGATGACGTCGTGGACGTCATCATCGAAGACGCCGACGAAGCGGTGCTTGCACGCGCGGGCCTCGATTTCGACGAAGATACGTTCGCGCCAATCGCCAAAGCCGTACGTCGCCGCGCCATATGGCTTGGCATCAACTTGATCACCGCCTTCTTGGCTGCTGCGGTCATCAATATGTTCGAAGCGACGATCGTCAAGGTCGTGGCGCTCGCGGTGCTGATGCCGGTCGTCGCAAGCATGGGTGGCATTGCGGGTACGCAAACCCTGACGTTGGTCATACGGGGTATCGCACTCGGCCACATCGGCCGCGCCAACCTCATGTGGCTGTTGAACCGCGAATTCTTCGTCGCCGTGTTGAACGGCGTGTTTTGGGCCACCCTGGTCGCTATCGCTGCAGGGGTAGCGTTTAGCGATCCCATCCTCGGAGCGGTGATCGCCATCGCGATGGTCGTCAACATTTTGGTTGCAGCGATTTCCGGCAGCCTGCTACCGACACTGCTGCACCGCCTCTCCATCGATCCCGCCATTGCGGGGGGCGTAATCTTGACTACGATCACCGACGTTACCGGGTTCTTCGTGTTTCTCGGTCTTGCGACTTGGGCGTACGCCTGAAGAAAAACGAATAATGGGGTCAGAGTCGAGAGTTTTTACTCTGACCCTTTACTCTGACCCCATTGCTCCTTCAGCTACCCGCCAGGGTCATGGCGCCGATGAGAAGGCTCGGCGTCCGAACGTTGGATCGCTCGTCAACGTCATCACCCACGGCAACGATATCCAGGTACATCCGTTTCAAGTTCGACGCAATCGTGATCTCGCTCACGGGGTAGCGGATCTCGCCGTCTTCCACCCAGAATCCCGAAGCTCCGCGGGAATAGTCTCCAGTCACGCCGTTTACGCCCTGACCCATCAGTTCGGTGACATACAATCCGGTCCCCAGCGTTTTGAGGAGATCATCGAACGCTTGGGTGTTACCGCTGAGCGTCAGGTTGTGCACGCCCCCGGCATTGCCCGTCGTGGCCATGCCTAACTTGCGTCCGGAATAACTCGACAAGACATAATGTTCGACGACACCCCGGTCGACAAAGAATTTCTCCCAGGTCGCTACACCCTCGCCGTCAAATCCCGCACTGCCGATGCGCTTAGGCAAGAGCGGCTCTTCGATGAGCGAGACGTGATCGCTGAGGACGCGGGTACCCAGGGAGTCGAGCAAGAATGAAGACTTCCGATACAGCGCACCACCGCTGATCGCACCCAGCAGGTGCCCCACCAGTCCCGTCGTCATCTGCGCGGAGAACAACACCGGGAAAGACCCGGTGGCAACCTTCTGCGGTGACAATCTTGCGACCGCGCGCTCCGCCGCGATACGTCCAACCGCTTCCGGTGCTTCCAGAGCATCGAAGTCACGATTTACCGTGTACCAATAGTCCGTCTGCATGCCGTTGTCGTCTTCGGCGATCAACATGCAGCTGATTCCGTGACGAGTCGCCAGGCTGCTGCCGATGAAACCATGGGAGTTACCGTAGACACGACACGATTGTTGGGTGCTGGCCTGCGCCCCATCGGAGTTGACCACGCGTTTGTCGTAGTTCAATCCTTCGGCTTCGCAAGCCTCGGCCAGTTCGGTCGCCATCTTCGTATCTAGATCGACCGGGTGAAACAGATCGAGTTCCGGCAGCACGGTCGGCATGAGGTTCGAATCCGCCAACCCGTTGCACGGATCGTCTTGGGTGTAACGCGCAATGTCCGACGCTTTCGAAACCGTTTCTTGAATGGCCGCGTGGCTGCCGTCCGACGTGCTCGCGGAACCTTTGCTCTGGCCGAAGTACACGGTGATGCCAAACCCCCGGTCTTGATTGAACTCGACGGTTTCGAGTTCGCCCTTACGTACCGTGACCGAGAGACCCGTGTCCTGTGTAACCGACACCTCCGCAGCGCTTGCACCTTGGTGCTCTGCCTCGTGTAAGATCGCGCCGACGAGAGATTTCAGCTCGGCCTCTTTGTCCCTAATATCCACCACTTCATTCACGATGTTTCGTACGCCACCCATCATTCACAAGATTTGTCCACCATGGATCAAGAACTCAGCAAGTCGGCCAAGAAACGTGAGGCCCTGCGCGTGAAAAAACTCGGTGACGCGCTCACCAAACTCAACGCCGACCAACTCGCCGGCATGCCCGTCGACGCCAGGCTGCTAGACGCCATCGTTTTGCACAACCGCATCAATTCCAACGGGGCCAAACGCCGACAACTACAATACATCGGCCGCTTGATGCGTGGTAGCGACATAGCTGCCATCGAGGCAGAGATCGAGCGATTGTCCGGTGAATCCGCGGACGCTCAATACGCGTTCCATCGGCTCGAACGGTGGCGCGAACGCCTGCTCGCCGAACCGCAAGCCTTGACGGAATATCTAGCCGAACGTCCGGAAGCCGATCGCCAACGCTTACGGCACCTAATTCACCGCACCAACGCAGCAAGCGATGCAACCCAACAGCGTAGGTTTGCCCGCGATCTGTTTCGACTGCTGCGCGAGAGCGCCCCCTAAGTCTGCGTGCCGCCGACGGTGACCTCGTCGATTTTCAACGTCGGCTGACCGACACCGACCGGCACGGACTGCCCGTCCTTGCCGCACACGCCAACCCCGTCGTCGAGTTGGAGATCGTTGCCGACCATGGATACCTTGGTCATCACATCGGGTCCATTGCCGATTAACGTGGCACCGCGAATGGGCCGACCTACCTTGCCGTTTTCGATCAGGTAGGCCTCGGTTGCCGAAAACACAAAACGCCCGGACGTAATGTCTACCTGACCGCCGCCGAAATTGACCGCATAGACACCCTTGTCACAAGATTCAATGATCTCTTGCGGATCGTGTTGGCCGGGCCGCATGAACGTGTTGGTCATGCGCGGCATCGGCAAGTAGGCGTATGACTGGCGCCGGCCGTTGCCGGTCGCTTGCACGCCCATCAACCTGGCATTCAGCTTGTCCTGCATGTAACCCTTGAGAATCCCGTCCTCGATCAGCACCGTTGCGCTCGAGGGCGTGCCTTCGTCGTCGATGGTGAGCGACCCGCGGCGATCCATGAGCGTGCCATCGTCGACGATCGTACACAGAGGCGACGCAACCTGTTCGCCGACGCGATTGGCGAAGGCAGAACTACCTTTGCGATTGAAGTCGCCCTCCAAACCGTGGCCAACCGCTTCGTGCAGCAGAATGCCCGGCCACCCCGGGCCCAACACGACGGTCATTGGCCCCGCCGGAGCATCGACGGCTTCCAGGTTGACCAAGGCGGTGCGCACCGCCTCGCGCGCCAACGCGACCGCCCAATCGTCGGTAAACGTGCTCAAACTACGCCTGCCGCCGCCACCTGCGAAGCCACGTTCGCGGCGGTCGCCTTCCACCACGATCACCGATACGTCCATGCGCACCAGGGGCCGGACATCGGCGCTCAGGGTGCCATCCGTTGCCATCACGAGTATCGACTCGTGGCTTGCCGACAACCGTACGTTCACCTCCTGCACGCGGTTGTCGATGCGCCGCGCCGCTTTGTCCACCGTCGCCAAAAGCGCAACCTTGTCTTCGCCGGAAAGGCTCGGAATCGGATCGAGCGATGCGTATCTGGGCTCTGCCGTGCCGCGCTGCCAAGCGTTCACCTGTTGATCGCCGCCAAGACGTGCAATGGAACGCGCCGCGTCGGTGGCTTGCAGCAACGCCGGCAACCGTATGTCCTCGGCGTAGGCGAAACCGGTTTTTTCGCCACTGATGGCACGCACGCCAACACCCCGGTCGACGCTAAAGCCGCCGTCCTTGACGATGCCGTCTTCAAGCGACCAGCTTTCCGACTTGTAGTTCTGAAAAAACACCTCGCCGAGGTCGATCGCGCCGCCGATCAGTTTGTCCATGACCTTCTCGACGTCCCGATGTTCGATCCCCGCTGGGGCCAACAGCTGCTCTTGCGTCTCAGCAACCAAATCACTCATGGCCCGCCTTCCCGCACAACGCTCTCTTCATCTTCCAATGCTTCTTCTGCCGTTTGAATTTTGGTGCCGAACATCTCGACGAAATTCACCTGCGGATCGCTCAACGATCCCGTTATCTCGTACCTTGCGCTACTCAACTGCCTGAGTGGTTGCTTCAGAACCTGTTGGCCAACCAACACCCCAAGACCCAACAATGGGTTTGCCAGTGCCACATAGGCCGCATACCAAGGCAGGCTTTCACTCACGGGCAGCGTGACGATCATGTCTGCTGCGATCAAGTCATCTTTGAAATTGACCCTGCCGCCGATGCTGAAGTCGGATCCCGAGCCCTTCACCTCCATCGGATCGACGAACACCATGGTGCCTTCGTCAAAGCGGGTATTCGCGTCGATGGTGTCGAAGCTGACACCCTTGCCGACCACGTCGGAAAAATCGAAGTTCAAGCGTTTGGTGATGGTCGAAAAGTTCAGCAGGCTCAATATGCGCTGGGCGCTGCTGTTGGGCGCGATTTCCAAAAAGCTGCCATTCGTGGCCTTGAACACGACGCCGCCTCGCAACCCGTTGATCTCGACGTTCAACGGCGAACCCGGCCAACTTGCATCCACGACAAGACTTGCGGTTTCCGATTCGACACTCGAAGCGTAATCCCACAGCGGCAACACGTCGGCAAGATTCTCCATCGTCAGCGTCGCCTGCATGCGACTGCGATTGTCGGCGCGACTCCAGAACACGCCTTCCGGTGCCGTGATCGCCGTACCTTTCAGGTTTGCCGATAGATCGCCGAACGACACACCGTCGTCGCGGTTGCGAATGGTAAACATCCAACTGCCAAAGTCGTCCTCGCCGATAGTCAACGTATCGATCGTCACGTTGGCTTCCGGCAACTTATCGATGACCGAAACATCGAACGGGTCACCCTCGCCGTCTCCGTCAGGCAATCTCAAGTCTTTGAAATAGAGTTCCAGCGGGACGTCGCCGGCTTCCACAAACCGGCCGTTGACATCGGCCGCGGCAAACTGCAACTCCATGACGCCGTCGCGAGAGGTACCGTCAACGGAGACCTGGTCGAACACCGTGTTTTCAATACGCGCACGATCGACCAGCACACGCTGCAGGCGCCACGGAATCGGCAGCTGCAGTCCTCCCGCGTTCTGGACCCACTCGTTCAGGTCTACTTCGGTGAGGTGCCCCGATATGATCACCTCATCGGCGGTCGCAGCGACCATCGGCGGTGTTGTACCCACACCGATGGCGCCGCGTAGCGGCACGTCTTCGACGTGGAACCAGGCATTGACGTTGCCGTGGCGAATCTGCATGGCAGTATATGTGTCCAAGAACTGCAAGTTCAGTTCCGTGGATCGGGCGACGTCCGCGGCCTTTGCGAATTCGCCCGGTAGGTCGATGGTCAACCCGACCAGGCCGGTGTTGGCCATCAGTTGCGACGCTTGATCATCGACCGCGATACTCAATTCGGCCGAGAACGGAAACAGACCCTGCGCCAACCCGTAGTCGCGCATGTTCGCTAGCTGATAGACATCCGCGGGCGTCGCGGACCCATTGATACGAAAGTCGACCGAGTCGTCATCCGCGGCCGCGCTTATCGTCACCGGACGGCCGAACAGGTCACCGGCCAAGGTGTCGCTCGTCAGATAGTGCGGATACTGATAATGGGCAGTGCCGTGCAACGCCCTCAGCGACAGCCGATAGTCGGGAATTTCGAGCGCCACATCCGCAAGCGTCAAATCCAACGCGACGTCGACCGATTGATCGGCCAGCGCCTCGCTGATTGGAATGAACAGCTGGCCTTCCAGCGACAGGCTGCCCGACCCATCCCATGCCGGCGTGACGAACGCCATCCACTCTTGCAGGGGCGAGCCGCGCACGAAACTCATACCCACACCGGCATCTACCTCAGCGTGCAGGTCAACCTCGGCATAGGCGCCGTTGTCGAAAAGATGCACTTGCGTGTTGGTAATGTGGCCGCCCATGGATTTCGCGGAACGCACATCCGCGAACACATCCCTACCCGCGACGGTCACCTTGGCCTGGACTCCCGTCACCACCGGCCATTTCGGGTCGTAACTTACCTTGCCGTTCTCAAGCGAAGCTTCCAACTCGATACGCCGGCTTTGGTCGTCGGGTTGTGTATGCACCTGGCCCTGAAAGGCGAAAGACGCATCGACGAGTTCTCCACCGCGCGGACCTTGGTCGAGCCATTGCTTGAGTTGTCCCGGCAACCTGAAAGGCAGGAAGGTTGTTGCGTCGAGGACCCCGATCCGATCGACGTTGATCTGCAGCGCAAGGCGTTGATCGTAGTACCCCGGCGGCCTTGTCAGCGAGAAACTACCGACCGATCGGCTAGCACCCGTCTCGGCCCTAATATGCGGCGCGCGCAGGCCGAAGTAGTTGCCCTTGAACCAGCCGAACAACATGCCTTGGACGTTGTCGAGTTGCCACCCCTCATCGAACGTATCGGCAAAATGCACGTCCAGCGTTTCCGCGTTGACCGATAGCGCGGCGCCGCGCTCGAAGCCAAAAATCTCACCCGCCGCATGACGCACGCGAGGCACACCCTTATAGAATTCCAACTCGATACCGTCCAGGGTCGCGGCGTAACTCAAGCCGTCGGGCGCAACGTTGGCACGCACATTGTGAGCACGGCCCTTCAACTGCAACGCCTCCAGCCAACGGTGCGCCACATCGACGCCGCGCAGCGCTCCCTCTAAAAACTCACCAATCAACCCCAACTGCAACTGCTCTGTCCACAGTTCCAAACCGTCCACACCGCCACGAAACGCCACCGTTCCGAGTTCCAGTCGCTGATCTGCGGCAGTCAGCGTGAGATCGATCAAGCTTCCGTCGTGAACATTTTCCACGACAAGCGAATGCACTTCGGTCTTTACGGCGGCGGCGACGCCCCCTGGCAGGCCGATGGCGCCGATCTGCAGCGAAAAATCGCCGCCACCGGACCCGGCGTCACGCAGCCACTGGCCATCGACGTCCACTCGCAAACCCGACGCCAACCCCAACCAATCCGTAAACGCCCCGGGCACATCTACCGCACCGCTCAGCGCCAACCATTCTGCGCTGTCGTAGACGGGCCATACGCCGCCTTGCGCACGCCATCGAAGACTCAGGCGGCAGGGTCGGTCAGGTGCGGGAACGCAATCGGCGCGGCTGATCGCCGCGTCGTACCAGTGCATGCCGCCACGGTTGATACCACTGGCGTCTATCGTCAACGCCGCATCCGGCGCACCGCGTACGGCAACATTGCCAACGATGCGTAGCTCGTCCGAGTCGGTGAGCATGGCGACGACGTCGAACTCAGACTCGCGTCTAACCATACCGGCGAGCCACCAACCCTGGTCGGTTCTTTCCACTTCGATTGACGCGCCCCCGACAAACAGGCGCTGCATGACGGGACGATTGCGCACCATCGACTCCAGCACGTCGAGTTCGACGAGTACGTCTTCGAGGCTGCCTGCCGGCAGGCGAACCTCGTTAATCCGCAGCACCGGGTTCAGACGTTGCCAGTCACCCGTCAGGCCGGACAGCACGATTTGCTGGTCTTCCAGCAACGCGTTGATCGGCCCTTGAAAGCCGTCGATACCCCACATCGCTACGCGACCCAGTGTCTGCATGAGCGCAAACACCAACAACAAGAACGTGATGAACACGAGTAGCGGGCGGACGACGAGCTGGTGCATGACTGATCTGCTACTCAGTTTTGCGACGCGGGCTAACGACGCGAACCCCGTACCACAACCACGTCGAATTGACCCGGTCCGTAGCTTGGTTCGACCTGTATGCGAATCTCGCGGCTAATCCGCTGCGACAAATCTGCCAGTTGATCGGCATCTTCGTCCAGCAGCCGGTCCACGACTTGTTCCGATGCACGAATGAGATACTCGCTCTCCCCTCCGGCGGTAACGGGATGAGCGCGATCGTCGCAACGCTTCCGCACGTCGTGCAGGATGGCCCGGAACACGTCGATACACGTGCTCTCGCTGGTTTTCACCAGTCCTATGCCGTCGCAGAGGTGGCAGGGCTCGCAAACTTGTTGCGAGAGACTTTCACGCGTGCGCTTGCGGCTCATCTGGACGAGGCCAAGTGACGAGAATCCCTCGATGCGAACGCGCGCCGGGTCCAATTCGACAGCCTTCTCCAACATTCTCAGCACCTGGCGTTGATGTTCTTCATCTTCCATGTCGATGAAGTCGATGACGATTATGCCGCCCAGATTTCTGAGTCTAAGCTGCCTGGGAATGACCTGTGCGGCTTCCAAATTGGTCCTATAAACCGTCTCTTCGAGGCTGTGAACACCTAGATAGCTGCCGGTGTTGACGTCGATGGTCGTCATCGCCTCGGTCTGCTCGATAATGAGGTAGCCGCCACATTTCATTTTGAACTTTGGGCGCAGGGCCCTCGTCACTTCGTCATCGATACCGTGACGTTCGAACAGCGGCTGTGGTTCGAGGTGCGGGATGACGCGCTCGGCGAATTCCGGCAAAAAAGCGTGCACGAACTCGAGCACCCGCTGGCAGGTTTCCTCGTCATCGATATGGATGTGCTGCAGATTGGCACTCGCAAGATCGCGCACGACGCGAATGTGCAGCGGCAACTCTTGGTACACCAGCGCCGGGCAGCTGGCACCCGCCCGGTTTTCCAAAATGCGGTCCCACATCCGCACCAACACACGAACGTCGGTTTGGATCGGCGCGTCGCCGACCCCTTCACTGGCGGTGCGCGCAATGAAACCCATCTCGATGTCCAGATCGCGCCGGATGCCGTCGATCAGGCTGTGCAACCGTTCGCGCTCTACCTCTTCGTCGATCCGTTGCGAAATGCCGATGTGGTCGTTGAGCGGCATGAGCACGAGATAGCGCGAAGCCACAGCCAACTGTGTCGTCAGCCTCGCGCCTTTGTTGCCAATCGGGTCTTTGGAAACCTGTGCGAGCAATTCTTGGCCGTCGTGTAGAAGATCGCGAATGTCGGGCGGCGCGTCCTGTTCGCCGACCTTGCGTGCGCGCTCGATATCGCGCGCGTGCAAAAACCCCGGCCGCGCCAGGCCTACATTGACAAAGGCCGCTTGCATGCCGGGAATGATGCGTTCCACCTTGCCCAGATAGATGTTGCCCGTGAGGCTATAACCTTGCGCTCGCGCAATGTGCAGCTCTTGCAGCGCGCCTTCTGAAAGCAACGCGACACGGGTCTCGAAATCGTCGACATTGATCAGCAATTCTTCTGACATCATTACACTCTCGCCAACCGTTCCTGCCACGTATCGAACCGAAATCGCCTCAGTAGCGCCTCCGTAGCCGCCAGGGGCAGGCCGACGACGGCGCTATAACTTCCCGCGATGTGAATGGCAAATATACCCCCAATGCCTTGAATCCCATAGCTACCGGCTTTGTCTTGCGGCTCGCCGGTCTGCCAATAGCGCAGCGCCTCGGCCTGTCCGATCTCGCGGAACGTCACGTCGGTGGCAACGGCACGCGTCAGGTGGTGGGTACCATCAGTCACACAAACTCCAGTGATAACGGTGTGTGTGCGGCCGCTCAACGCCAAAATCATGCGCACCGCATCTGTTTGACCGCGGGGTTTGCCAAGAATTTCATCGCCGAGCACGACCGCCGTATCTGCGCCCAGCGCTAGGCTATCGGGCCTGACCGCGGCCCTGGCCTTAGCGGTCGCTACGCGCAGCACGTAGTTCTCGGCGGTCTCTTCGGGCAGCCGTGTTTCGTCCACGTTCGACTCGTGAATGTCGAACGCAACCACGATCTGGCGCAGAAGCTCGGCACGGCGCGGAGACGCCGACGCCAAGACCAGAGAACTACTCAATGCGAAACTGCACTCTCAGGTTTTGCAGCAAGATATAGATGAACGGCCACAGCAGCATGCTGACCAACGCGGGTAGCACCATCAACCAGGTCCATGCGCGTTCTGCGGCTTGATCCTGAACGATCTGCCGGGCACATTCGCCTGCCAACACCATGAGAAATACCACACCACACTGTTGCAGCACGGAGTACATGCGCAGCCTCTCGTAGAACTTCCAGGTGACATACGTGATTGCGGCCAACACGAGGCCATTGAGCCCCAGCGGGTCTGCATACAGCACATCGACCAGCAAACCGACAATCCAGGCGCTGACGAGCCCGATGCGATGCGGCAACTCCATCACCCAGAAGAACACCACGAGCACGACCCAACCCGGCCGCAACCATCCAAGCCAGTCAGGCCATGCCAGCGGTGCATGAGCGACGGTCAGGATCAGCGCGCCGGCAAGCGTCAGCAATATGACCCAGCCACCCCGGCTCGGGTTCACTCGACCTCTCCGATGTTGCCGAACACGACGAGCACGTGCCGCGATCGGTCGAGCAACGCGTTTGGCTTGACGCTCACGAAAGCGAACGAACGGGACGCATCGACCAGCACCGACTGCACGCGCCCCACCGGGTATCCGCGCGGAAAGCGCCCGCCCAACCCCGAAGTCACCAACAGATCGCCCTCGCGGATATCCGCGGTGACGGGCAGGTTTTCCAGCTCTAACAGATCGATTCGCCCGGTGCCTATCGCGATGCTGCGCACCCCGTTGCGATTGACCTCCACCGGAACGGCATGGATCACATCGGTGATCAAAAGCACGCGGGAGATGTATTCGTTCACCTCGACGACCTGCCCGAACAAACCCTCGGCATCGATGACCGCTTGCCCGATCTGTACTCCAGCGTCCGCGCCTTTGTCGATCAAGATTTGGTGAGTGTTCGGCGCCGGGACGATGCCAACCAGCTCGGCGATCAAAACCTCCGCCGGCAAGCTCGCTCGGCTACCCAGCAACTCACGCAGCCGGTCGTTCTCGGTCTTGAGTACCAAAAACTGCTGAGAAACCTGCGACAGCTCCAGCACCCGGCGTTGCAGCGCATCGTTGCGCACCCGAAGGCTGCTTTGGGTCGCGACCACTTCGCCGATCTCGCTGCTCAACAGGTAGGGACTTTCGGCGATGAACTGGATGGGACTCAAGACGGTACCGATGACGCCGCGCACCGGCTGCAGCAGGCGCGTCGTGACCTCGAGAGCGACAAGAATCAGCGAGACGATGGTCAGCCCGGTCAAGAGGTACCCGGCCCCGGACTCTCTAACGAAAAGCGCCTTAATGAAGTCTCTCCGGTCTCAAGCGCACCCCCTCTAGTCCGTCGATAAAAGGTCCGCGTTCCCCGCCTGGTCCATCAGTTCCAACGCCTTGCCACCGCCGCGGGCCACACACGTCAGCGGATCTTCGGCAATAATCACCGGCAAACCAGTTTCTTCCGCCAGCAATACGTCGAGGTCGCGTAACAGAGCGCCACCACCGGTGAGCACAAGGCCGGTCTCGGCGATATCCGATGCCAGTTCCGGCGGACACTGCTCCAGCGCGCTCTTGACCGCCTGCACGATCATGGACAGCGGCTCTTGCAAGGCCTCGAGAATTTCGTTGCTGCTGAGGGTAAAGCTTCGCGGCACGCCTTCGGCGAGGTTGCGCCCGCGCACGTCGATCTCGCGAACCTCTTTCTGCGGATAAGCGGCGCCAATCTCGTGTTTGATGCGCTCGGCGGTCGCCTCGCCGATGAGGCTGCCCTGGGTGCGACGTACGTAGGCAACGACCGCCTCGTCGAAGCGATCGCCGCCGACACGTACGGTATCGGAGTAGACGACGCCATTGAGCGAGATAATCGCAATCTCCGTGGTGCCGCCGCCGATGTCGACCACCATCGTACCCACCGCGTCCTGGACCGGCAGCCCAGCGCCGATGGCCGCTGCCATCGGTTCTTCCAAAAGGCGCACATCGCGGGCACCAGCGGAGAGCGCACTTTCCCGAATGGCACGGCGCTCTACCTCGGTGGATCTGCAGGGTACGCTCACCAGCACACGAGGGCTCGGCCTGATGAAGGAGTTTTCGTGCACCTTATTGATGAAATACTTCAACATCTTCTCGGTGACGAGAAAATCGGCGATAACACCGTCCTTGAGAGGCCGAATGGCCGTGATGTTGCCGGGCGTGCGGCCCAGCATGCGTTTGGCGTCGAGGCCAACGGCGGTAACGCTTTTCTGGTTGCCTTGCACGCGAATGGCAACCACCGACGGCTCGTTCAGCACGATGCCTTGGTCGCGAACGTAGATGAGGGTGTTGGCGGTGCCGAGATCGATAGCAAGGTCTCGGGAGAACAACCCCCGAATGTATTTAAACATCAAACGAGCCTTTTATGCATGAGGACCGGGATAGCCGCCGTTGGGGTAAAGTGAAGGCGGCGCTACTCTACCAACGAACGAGCCGTTGCAGCAAGGATCGAACGGGCGCAAGCGCGCCATATCAAGGGGCGATTCAAGTAAACTTGCCCCATGAGTGACTTTAATCTAGACCACCTCGCCAAGTTGGCACATCTCAAGCTCTCCGATGCAGAACGCGAACACGTGCAAAGCGACCTACAGCGCATCATCGACATGGTCGATCAGATGCAGAGCGTGAACACCGAAGGCATAGCGCCGCTGTCCCACCCGTTGGATGCCAAGCAGCGCTTGCGCCCCGACGCCGTGACGGAAATCGTCGACCGCGAGCACTATCAACAGGGCGCTCCAGCCACCCGGGACGGTCTGTATCTCGTTCCAAGGGTCGTCGAATAGCCGATGCAGCTCGACCAACCCATCCGCCAGATTGCAGCCGATCTGGCAAGAGGCGACTATTCGAGCCGAGAGCTCACCTTGGCCGCGCTCGAACGCGCAAAGCTTTTGAACGAACGCCTGAACTGCTTCATCACGATTGCCGACGACCACGCTTTGGCGCAGGCCGAACAAGCCGACCAACGCATCGGGCGCGGACAAGCCACGCCGCTGACCGGCATTCCCGTCACCCATAAAGATATCTTCTGCGTCGACGGCATGCTAACCAGTTGCGGCTCCAAGATGCTGGCGAATTTCACCGCACCTTATACGGCCACCACGATTCAGAAATTGGCAGACGCAGGTGCCGTGACGCTCGGCAAAGCCAACATGGACGAGTTCGCCATGGGCTCTTCGAACGAGAACAGCTACTTTGGCCCTGTCGCGAACCCGTGGCACACCGACTATGTTCCCGGCGGTTCGTCCGGGGGTTCGGCGACCGTCGTGGCTGCCGGTATCACCCCGGCGGCCACCGGCACCGATACCGGCGGTTCCATTCGTCAACCCGCAAGTTTCTGCGGCGTCACGGGCCTGAAGCCCACGTATGGGCGAGTGTCGCGCTACGGCATGGTGGCGTTCGCATCGAGCCTGGACCAGGCCGGCGTATTCGCCCATTGCGCCGAGGACGCCGCCCTGATGCTGGCCTACATGGCCGGTTTCGACCCGCGCGATTCGACCTCCAGCGAACACCAGGACGCGTGGCTCGACGAGGTTCCAGAAAGGGGTGTCGGCGAGTTGGAGGCGCCGTTGACGGTTGGCATGCCCAAAGAATACTTCGCGCACGTCTCCAACGGTGCAGCCCTATTGGATGACGCGAGACGCACCCTCGAGAAGCAAGGCTTTCGCTGCCGAGAGGTAACGCTGCCGCACACCGACGCCGCGATACCCGCCTACTACGTCCTCGCCGGCGCCGAGGCGTCGACCAACTTGTCACGCTACGACGGCGTGCGTTTCGGGCACCGCTGCGACGACCCCGAATCGTTGGAAGATTTATACGAACGTTCCCGCAGCGAGGGTTTCGGCGCGGAAGTCAAACGCCGCATCCTTACCGGTACCTATGCGCTGTCGGTCGGTTACTTCGACGCCTACTATGTCAAAGCGCAGAAGATTCGCCGGTTGATCCAACAGGACTTTTTGGACGCCTTTGCCGATGTCGATTTGCTGATGGCGCCGACCGCACCCGGGACGGCCTTTCGCCGTGGCGAACTCACCGAAGACCCGGTTGCCATGTACCAACAAGACCTTTTCACAATTCCGGTGAGCCTGGCTGGGCTACCGGCGCTCACATTGCCTTGCGGTCTAGAGGACGGCTTGCCGGTCGGACTGCAGATGATCGCCGCGCATTTCGATGAGCAAAGGCTGCTCAAAACCGGCGCCGCGTATCAGTCCATGACGGACTGGCACACGTTACGTCCGAACCTGCCTTCAGACCTGCACCCGGAGGCGGGCTAATGGCGCAGTGGGAACCCGTCATCGGGCTAGAAGTGCATATCCAGCTGGCGACGGTGAGCAAGATCTTCTCAGGCGCCAGCACCGAATTCGGCGCGCCGCCCAATAGCCAAGCCTGCCCGGTCGATCTCGGCTTGCCGGGCGTGCTGCCGGTACTCAACCGAGAAGCCGTGCGCATGGCGGTCTTGTTCGGCCTGGCGATCGGCGCCGAAGTCCACCTTTTGTCGATTTTCGATCGCAAGAACTACTTTTATCCGGACCTGCCGAAAGGCTACCAGATCAGCCAGTTTCTAGACCCGGTGGTCGGCGTCGGACGTCTCGAAGTGCGCACTGATGACGGTGCCGTGCGCACCATCGGCATCACCCGCGCGCACCTCGAGGAAGACGCCGGCAAATCGGTGCACGACGCCTATCCCGGATTGACCGGCATCGACCTGAACCGTACCGGCACGCCGCTGCTGGAGGTCGTGTCCGAGCCCGACCTCAGGTCGCCCGAGGAAGCCTCTGCCTTTTTCCGCCAACTGCACTCGTTGGTGCGCTACCTGAGGATATGCGACGGCAACCTGGCTGAAGGCAGCATGCGCTGCGATGCCAACGTCTCGGTCCGACCCGCCGGTTCGACGACGCTCGGCGAGCGCACCGAGATCAAGAACGTCAACTCGTTTCGCTTTGTCGAGAAGGCCATTCGCTACGAGATAGAGCGCCAGATAGGCGTGCTGGAGGGTGGCGGTACAGTGCAACGCGATACCCGTCTATACGATGCGCAGCGCGACGAAACCCGGCCCATGCGCACCAAGGAATTGTCCGACGACTACCGCTATTTTCCGGACCCGGATCTACTGCCGTTGACGATCGACGACGCTTTCATCGAGTCGGTGCGTGCCGAGCTGCCTGAGCTGCCCGCCGAGCGCCGCACGCGCTACCGCGAGGCCTTGAGCTTGAGCGAATACGATGCCGGTTGGCTCACCAACGATCCAATTGTGGCCGACTACTTCGAAGCCGCCTACGCGGTTGCCGGCGACGCCAAGCTGACCGCCAACTGGGTCATGGGCGAGCTGTCGAAAAACCTCAACCGCGACGGGCTGAGCATCAGCGCCTGCCCGGTCAGCGCCAACCAGCTCGGCACGTTGATCCAACGCATCATTGACGACACGATCTCGAACAACGCCGCCAAAACGGTTTTCGACGTGCTGTGGAACGATGCGGGACGGGCAGAGGTCGACGCGATCATCGATGCCCAAGGCTTGACCCAGATGAGCGACAGTTCGGAACTGGAGTCGATCGTCGCCGAGATCGTTGCCAATCACCCGGACCAGGCCGCACAGTTGTCGGCCGGCAAAGACAAGCTTATGGGGTTCTTCGTCGGCCAGGTCATGAAGGCCACCCAAGGCAAGGCCAACCCCAAGCAGATCAAC
>CBDTZM010000003.1:0-18079 GCA_965364915.1 uncultured Pseudomonadales bacterium
TCAAGCGAGCCGAAGTAGCGCAGCAGGCGTCCATAACTGGTCGGACTATCCACGCCGCCCACGACCAACCGCCACACGTTGAGTGCACGCCCGAACACGGCAAAACGCTGAGCCAAGTCGTCTGCCAACGCGTCTATCGCTTGAGCGCCCATCGCTTCAACGGTCAATCCGTCCAAATTGAGCGCAGTCTGCTCGCCTTCCTGCCAGTGTTCAAAGTTTGCCGCGAAGGTCCCATCGGCAAACGTCTGCACTCTACCGACGATGATCACGTCCGCGCCGTAACGTGCGGAAGCTTCTTGGATCACCGAGGATAATCGCCCCCACACGGCCGCCGGATCGACGCGTAGCTGGTCTTCCAAATCCATCAAAGGCAGATGCAACGTCAATCCGCGCTCGACCGCACGGGTGCGCAGCGCCTGCGCTAGCGGATGGTCGGCGTGGACGATCTCCCTGCTCCCGGCATCTTCGACCACCACCCATGCCACGGTCTCGGGACGGTTGGCCGACCAAACCGGCAACTCCGCTGCTTTGGCCAGTTGCAACACCGAGCTTGGGTCGAAATAGATTCTGAGTTCGTCGTCATCGAGAAACAAAAAGCGACTGTAGTAACGTTCGGCCGACTCGAGCGCGTCCCGCACCACGGCGTTGCGAGGCACGTGCGCCAATCCGCTGATACGGGTCAACACCTCGATCAGCGCAGTCTGTGACGCTGCTTTGCGCGCCTCGACGCCCTGTGCCTCCACTTCGACGTCAACCTGGTAAAGCCAGGGGACCGGCGCCGCAACCGTAACCGGCATTACCAGCATCAGCCACGTCGTCCGCCATATTGAGAGAGCCACCCGCATTCGTGGCGCCATGAGTAAGACCTTGTCCGCTGTGCGAACGCGGAATTCTACCTGAAACGCTTTCGATCCAGGGGGGTCCAGTTTGGTTCGCTGATTACCCCAGCGCCAGGCGCTGTTACACTTCGCGCCCATGGCGAAAGGACTGACATATCGCGACGCCGGCGTCGACATCGACGCCGGTAACGAACTCATTCAGCGCATCGCACCCGCCTGCAAAGCCACGCGGCGCCCGGAAATGCTGAGTGGCCTCGGCGGCTTTGCGGCGCTCTCTGAGATTCCGACTGGATACGAGCGGCCAGTCCTCGTCACCGGTACGGACGGTGTCGGCACCAAGCTCAAACTCGCCATTGACACCGGCCGCCATGACGAGGTCGGCCAGGATTTGGTGGCTATGTGCGTCAACGACGTCCTGGTTACCGGCGCCGAGCCGTTCCTGTTTCTCGATTACTATGCCACCGGCGCACTGGACGTCGACGTTGCCGAACGCGTCATCAAGGGCATCGCCAAAGGCTGTGAACTCGCGGGCTGCACCCTGGCCGGCGGAGAAACGGCCGAGATGCCGGGTTTTTACTCGAAGGGCGACTACGACCTCGCCGGTTTCTGCGTCGGCGTCGTGGAGTATGACAAGATCATCCACGGTCAATCGATTACGGTGGGCGACCGACTCATCGGCCTCGCATCGAGCGGACTGCATTCAAACGGTTACTCGCTCGTGCGCCGCGTGTTGGACCAGCAAGGCATGCAAGCCGACAGCGCAATGCTCGACGACTTGTTGGCGCCGACACGGATCTACGTGAAACCGGTTCTCGAACTCATCGATAGCGTTCCTGTCCACGGTATGGTGCATATCACCGGCGGCGGTTTTACCGAGAACGTACCGCGCATGTTGGACAGCGACGACGTCGCCGCACTCATCAATCTCGACGCGTGGCAGCGACCCGATGTGTTCAACTGGTTGCAGCAAGCGGGCAACATCGACGAGTCGGAGATGCTGCGCACTTTCAACTGTGGTATCGGCTATGTGATCTGCCTGCCGCCAGGCGCAGCCGCCGCTGCGATCGACAAACTCACCGAACTTGGGGAGACGGCCACGCTCATCGGCGAGATCGTCGCCAGTGGAACGGAACCCGAGGCAGGCCAGATCGTGCTACGGCGTTAGGGATGGATCGGTAGGTCTAGGGCTTGGGTAGCGTCACGCCTTGCTGGCCCTGGTATTTACCGTCCCGGTCTTTGTACGTGGTCTCGCACCGCTCGTCCGATTGAAAGAACAGCATTTGCGCAACGCCCTCGTTGGCGTAGATCTTTGCGGGCAGGGTGGTGGTATTGGAAAACTCGAGGGTCACATGCCCCTCCCACTCGGGCTCGAGCGGGGTCACATTGACGATGATGCCGCAGCGCGCATACGTCGACTTGCCCAAACAAATGGTCAGCACATCTTCGGGGATGCGAAAGAACTCGACGGTGGAGGCTAGCGCGAAAGAATTGGGTGGAATGACGCAAACCGACCCCTCGACATCGACGAAGCTACGTTCATCGAACGCCTTGGGATCGACGGTTGCCGAGTAGATGTTGGTGAACACCTTGAACTGGGGCGCGCACCGAACGTCGTAGCCGTAGCTCGAAGTCCCGTAGGATATGACCTTGCCACCCTCGTTCTCACGAACTTGTCCGGGTTCGAACGGCTCAATCATGCCCTTGGCTGCCATGTCTCTGATCCAGCGATCAGACTTGATCGTCATGCTTTGCTTCCCTCAATCGTCGCTAATACTGATGCTCGGCGCCGCGTCGATGTCCAACGCCCACAATCGCGCCGCGAGATGGCGGGCGGCATGCCGGTAACGTTCTGCCAGCTTGCCTTCCGGGTCTGCCGCCACGGTGGGATGTCCGCCGTCCGCGTGCTCGCGAATCCGCGCATCGAGCGGCAGTTCGGCCAGCAGTGGTACGCCAAACTCCTTGGCAATCCGCTCACCGCCGCCCGCGCCGAACAAGTGACTCAACTCTCCGCATTTCGGACATTCATACAAGCTCATGTTCTCGACGATACCCAGTACCGGTATGTCAACCTTGCGAAACATCTCGATACCTTTCTTGGCATCCAACAGTGCGATGTCCTGAGGCGTCGTGACGATCACCGCACCGCTGACCGGGACCTTCTGCGAGAGCGTCAGTTGGATGTCTCCAGTCCCCGGCGGCATGTCGACGATGAGGTAGTCCAAATCCTCCCAGTGGGTCTGCAGCAGGAGTTGCTGGAGCGCCCCGGTCGCCATGGGCCCGCGCCACACCATCGGCGTGTTCTCATCGACGAGGTAGCTCATCGACATGGTTTTCAAGCCGTGGGCCTTGACGGGCACGAAAAACTTCTCGTCCTTCACCTCCGGTTTACGACCCGGCTCCACTCCCAGCATCATGCCTTGGCTCGGCCCGTAGATGTCGGCGTCCAGCAGACCCACCTTGGCACCGTCGCGCTCCAGCGCGAGTGCCAGATTGACCGCGGTCGTGGATTTGCCGACACCGCCCTTACCGGAGGCAACCGCGACAACGTGTTTCACTTGGTTGAATCCACGCCCCGCCGGTGCCGAAAAGTGCAGCTCTAACTCGATGTCGTCCGCATTCAGATGGGCTTTGAGCTTTGCCGCAAGTTCCTCGCGGAAGCCGAGCGCCGGGTAACCCAGGGTAACTGAAACCTGAGAACCCGCGGACAGCACGCGTGCGCCAAGCTCTTGCCAGGATTTTTGCAAGTAGGGATCAATGAACTGCTCGACTTTCACCGCGTTTGAGTATCCGCTCGATGGGGGCGACCATTATACGGTTGGGCACGCGCTTGCGGTATAGTGCGCGCCTCCCGAAACACCGCTTGAGGCGCTGAAGAAGAGAATCATGGCCCGTCGTATCTTGGTCACGAGCGCGTTGCCTTACGCCAACGGCTCGATTCACCTTGGCCACCTGTTGGAGCACATCCAAACCGACATCTGGGTCCGCTACCAGAGGCTGCGCGGGCACCAGTGTATCTACGTGTGCGCCGACGATACGCATGGTGCCGGAACCATGCTCAAGGCCGAAGAGGAAGGTGTCACGCCCGAGGTGTTCATCGAACGTATCCGCCTGGAGCACATCGAAGATTTCAAGGGCTTCCTTGTCGAACACGACAACTTCCACTCCACGCACTCGGAAGAAAACCGCGAGCTTTCGGAGCTCATCTACAAAAGGCTTGACGATCGCGGTCTCATCTTCGTCAAGAAGATCGAACGGCTATACGACCCTGAACGGCAAATGTTCTTGGCGGACCGATTCGTCAAGGGCCAATGCCCACGCTGCGGGTCGGATGATCAATACGGCGACAACTGTGATATGTGCGGCGCAACCTACGACGCCACGGATCTCAAAAACCCCCAATCCCTGCTTTCGGGTGCGACACCGGAGCTCAAGGCGTCGGAACACTACTTCTTCGATCTGGCCCAATACACCGACATGTTGAAGGGCTGGACGACGAGCGGGGCGGTGCAACCGGAAGTCGCCAACAAGCTCGCCGAGTGGCTAGACAGCGGTTTACGCGCCTGGGACATTTCCCGCGATGCACCGTATTTCGGATTTCTCATTCCGGGCACGACGGACAAGTACTTCTATGTGTGGATGGACGCGCCGATCGGCTACATGGCGAGCTTCAAGCACTACATCAAAAGCGGCAACGACATCGCGTTCGACGACTTCTGGCAGGCTGACAGCGACGCGGAGGTCCACCATTTCATCGGCAAGGATATCGTCAATTTTCACGCGCTGTTCTGGCCAGCCGTATTAGACGCCGCCGGTTTTCGTAAACCCACGCGCATTCACGCCCATGGGTTCATCACCGTGGACGGCACCAAGATGTCCAAATCCCGTGGCACCTTCATCAACGCGGCAACCTACCTCGAGTACTTGAATCCGGAGTACCTGCGTTACTACTACGCCACCAAGCTCAATGGCACGATCGACGACATGGACATCAATTTCGACGATTTCGTACAACGGGTGAACTCCGATCTCGTCGGTAAGATCGTCAACATCGCCAGTCGTTGCGCAGGGTTCATCTCGAAACAATTCGACGGCGAGCTCGCATCCACCTTGCACGATGACGGGTTGTGGCAGAAATTCACCGACGCCAAACTTAAGCTCGCCGATCTGTACGAGGCGGGGGATACGTCAAAGGCAGTGCGAGAAATTACCGCCCTCGCGGACCTTGCCAACCAGTACATCGCCCAACACGAACCGTGGAAGATGATCAAAGATCCTGACAAGCACACGGACGTACAACTGGTCTGCAGCCAAGGCATCAACCTCTTCCGGTCGCTCGCCATTTATCTGCAGCCGATACTACCGGCGATGGCGCAGGCCGCCGAACAATTCCTGAACGTCGACGGTTTCCGCTGGGACGATGTCGACTCGCCGCTGCTCGAACACCGCGTAAACGCGTTCAAGCCGTTGTTCACCCGCATGGAAAAAAAGCAAGTCGACAAGCTCATTGAAGCATCGCGTGAAGTCGAAGCGCCCGAGTCGGGCGGGGGACAAGACGCAACGATCAACATCGAGGACTTCGCCAAGATTCGCCTCAAGGTAGCCGAGATCGTCGCCGCCGAAGCGGTGGAAGGGGCCGACAAGTTGTTGCGCCTAACGCTCAATCTCGGTGACGAACAGCGTCAGGTGTTCGCCGGTATCAAAGCCGCGTATGAAGCCGACCAACTGGTCGGACGACTCGCGGTGGTGGTCGCCAATCTCGCCCCCCGCAAAATGCGGTTCGGCACCTCAGAGGGCATGGTGTTGGCTGCCGGTCCCGGTGAGGCTGACATTTTTCTGCTCAGCCCGGATGCGGGCGCGACGCCCGGCATGGACATCCGTTAGACGCAATCGGCGATCCGCATGGGGGAACTAGCACTACTTCTCATCGGCGCGCTCTTGGTCAACAACTTCGTGCTCGCGCAGTTTCTCGGGCTGTGCCCGTTCATGGGCGTCACCCGCGGTTACGACATCGCGCTGTCCATGGGTCTGGCCACCACGTTCGTGCTGACGCTGGCAGCCACGATCTGCTATCTGTTGTTCCACGGCTTGCTGGTCCCGCTGCAGCTCGAATGGCTCAACATCATTCTCTTCATCATCGTCATCGCCTCCGTCGTGCAACTGACGGAAATCTACCTTCGCGCCACCAGCCCATTGCTGCACCAGATTCTCGGCGTCTACCTGCCGCTGATCACGACCAACTGTGCGGTCCTCGGGGTTGCGCTGCTGGCGGTCGGCGGCGAGCTTTCGTTGCTGGAAACCATCGTTTTCAGCATGGGCGCCGCGGCTGGGTTCACCCTTGTGATGGTCTTGTTCGGCGCCATTCGTGAACGGCTCGAGGGCGCCGACGTGCCCACCGCATTTCGGGGCGCGCCGATCGCGCTCATCACGGCCGGCATCATGAGCCTTGGTTTCCTGGGTTTCGGCGGCTTGGCGTAGCGATGTTGTGGCTAACCGCAGTCGCCACACTCGTGCTCGCGAGCACGGTCTTGGGAAGTTTGTTGCTATGGTTCCGCCGTCGTTACGACGCGGAAGGCAACGAGCTGGTCGATGCCGTCGAGGGCTTGTTGCCGCACACTCAATGCGCACAATGCGGCTATCCCGGTTGCCGTCCTTACGCAGAGGCCGTCGTAGATGGTGCGCCGCTCGACCTCTGTCCCCCGGGCGGTCAAGCGACTTTCAAAGCTCTGCAAGATTTGCTGGGAAAATACGAAGGCACGGCGCCTGCCGAACCCGCCGCCTCGATTGCACGGGTTCGCGAGGACGAATGTATCGGCTGTTTTCTTTGCGTGAACGCGTGTCCGGTCGACGCCATCGTCGGTGCAGCCGGGCTCATGCACACGGTTATCGAGGGACATTGCACGGGTTGCGAACTATGCGTAGGCGCCTGCCCGGTCGATTGCATCGAGATGCGACTCGAGCCAGGTCAACTGGCGCCGCCTAAGGTAACCCCCCACAACCCTGGGTTGCCGTGCATCGCTTGCGATCTCTGCACACCCGCGTGCCCGGTCGGCATTCTTCCCCAAGACCTGCTGTGGTCTACCCGCGCCGGCGATTGGAACGCGGCCCGTGAAGGACACCTCGACCGGTGTATCGAATGCGGGCGGTGCGATGCCGCCTGCCCTAGCCGCATACCGCTTGCAGAGACCTTTCGAAACGGCAAACGCCAACTCGAACACCTCGACGCCATGCAAGAACTTGCCGGCCAGGCTAAGGTTCGGGTAGACGCCCGCGTCGAGCGCCTCATCGCCAACCGGGCCGAAGAGGCACGGAGCCGTTCCAACCGGCTAAAGCAGCGCGGTGACGCCTCATGGTGATGGCGTCTACCACGCGCATCATGTGGACCGTCACCGCGGCTCTATTGCCGGGGCTGTTGGTGCTCTCGTATTACTACGGTTGGGGCTACCTCGCCAACGTTGCGGTCGCGCTCCCCATCGGGCTGGTTCTGGAAGTCGTCTGCTTCAAAGTGCGCAAGCGCGCAGTCAATCTCAATGATGGCAGCGCCGTGTTGACGACGCTGATCCTCGCGCTCGCACTGCCACCAGCCACACCGTGGTTCGTGATCGCGGTTGCGATGTTGGGAGCGATCGTCCTCGCCAAGCATCTCTACGGCGGCTTGGGCCACAACGTGTTTAATCCGGCCATGGTCGGCTATGCGTTGGTCCTGGTGTCATTCCCTCAGGCGCTCGCGCTATGGCCCGAACCGGCCGCGGTTCTTGCCCCCGAGTTGGTCGACGCACATACCGGCGCCACCGTCCTCACCACGTTCAAATACCGCGAGGGGTTGACGGTTGTCGAGATCTGGCAGGCCGAGGCAGGCTTCGGCACCCTTGGTGGACTCGGTTGGGAATGGGTCAACGGGGCATTCTTGCTCGGCGGGCTGACGTTGTGCTGGCTGCGCTTGATCGCGTGGCGCGTCGTCGCCGGTATGCTGCTGGCACTCGGTGTTCTCGCGCTTGCCTGGTACGACGGCGGCAGCTCGGCAAGCGCCGGTTCGCCACTATTCCATTGGTTGTCCGCCGGCACCATGCTGGCTGCATTCTTCGTCGTCACCGACCCCGTCACCCACCCAAACGATCGAGTGGGGCAATGGTTGTTTGGACTGCTGGTCGGCTGCATCACCTTCGTGATCCGCACCTGGGGCAACTATCCCGACGGCATCGCCTTTGCGGTATTGATCGCCAACGCAACGACACCCTACCTCAACCACGTTTTTCGCCGTCGGCATAGCTATGATCAAGCCACTGGTTAGTCTTCTGGGGATCAGTTTGGTCTGCGCGGTGCTGCTGGCGACGACGCGCGCGCAAACCGCCGATCCGATACACGCCAACCGTGAGGCTCGAAACTGGCGCTTGGCGTTCGATCTCGTCGGCACCTTTGAGACCGCCAATCGCGACTTCGAGTCCCACACGCTGAACCTGGAAGACGGCGGCCGCCTGGTACGAGGCACGGTTGCGGGCTACGCGGGTGACATCGGCTTGTTGGCGGCCCTCGACGGCCAACAACGACTCATCGGCGTGCGTGTCACCAGGCACAGCGAGACCCCGGGCCTCGGCGACTTCATCGACACCAAACGTAGTCCGTGGATACGACAGTTTGCGAATCGGCGTCCGGCCTCGGTCGATAGCGTCACCGGCGCCACAATCACCAGCCAAGCGGTCAAGCGCGGTGTTCAGCAACTTGTCAGAGGCGAGCAAGAGTGGGCACGCTGAGGTCGGCGGCCTTGCAACACAATCCTGCGTGGGGGCAGTTGTTGGGTTTGTGCCCGTTGCTGGCCGTCAGCAACAGCATTGTCAATGCGCTGGGTATGGCGGCCGCCAGCAGCTTCGTCATGCTCGGCTCGAGCGCCACCATATCGACCATCCGCACATGGATTCCTCATGATGTGCGTCTACCCTGCTTCATGCTCGTGATCGCGACGTTCACGACGTGCGCGGTCATGCTGCTGGAGGCGTTCGCTTTCGATCTGTACTTGCGCATTGCCCTCTTCGTCCAGATCATCGTTTCCAACTGCATGATTCTGGGGCGCATCGAGGTCTTCGCAAGCCGGCAGCCACTTGGCCAGGCACTTTTGGACGCCCTCGGTACGGCCATGGGTTTCGCGTTGGCACTCCTCGCCTTGGGCTCGATTCGCGAAGCTCTGGGGCACGGTACCTTGTTGGCGGGAATGGATTTGCTGTTCGGCGCAAGCGCGAGCAACTGGCAAATCGATCTACTGCCCGAGGGTAAGCGGTTAATCGTCGCCCTCGTACCGCCCGGTGCCTTTATAATCGCCGGTTTGCTGTTGGGGACAGGCCAAGCGCTGGCGCGCTCGGACAAGACCGATCATGAATCACCAGAAACGGGCCCAGATCTTCGAGAGGTTGAGGGCTAACGATCCCAATCCAACGACCGAACTGGAGTACCAGTCGCCTTTCGAGTTGCTGATCTCCGTCATTCTTTCCGCTCAAGCCACCGACGTCAGCGTCAACAAAGCGACAGTTGGGCTTTTCAAAGCCGCCAACACACCGGCAACCATGGCCGCCCTAGGGGTGCGCAAACTCAAGACCTTCATCAAGAGCATCGGCCTCTACAACACCAAGGCGACCAACATCATCAAAACCTGCAAGCTGCTCGTCGCCGAACACGCCGGCCAAGTCCCGGAACAGCGCGAAGCTCTGGAAGCACTGCCCGGGGTCGGACGCAAGACTGCCAACGTCGTACTCAACACCGCATTCGGCCACCCCACCATGGCCGTGGATACGCACATTTTCCGCGTGGCAAACCGCACCAAAATCGCACCGGGCAAAAACGTTCGCCAGGTAGAGGATCGACTGGTTCGATGGATCCCCGAACCCTACCTCAAAAACGCCCACCACTGGTTGATCCTGCACGGGCGCTACGTGTGCGTCGCGCGACAGCCGCGATGCGGCTCGTGTTTGATCGAAGATCTGTGTGAGTTCAAAGACAAGACCGAACCGAAGTAAACGGATCGTAGACTACTCGTACCGTAGCGCCTCGATCGGATCCTGTGAGGCCGCCTTGCGCGCAGGGTAGTAGCCGAAAAAGACACCGATCACTGCCGAGAACACGACAGCGAGAATCACCACCTGCCACTGCAACAACATGGGCCATCCGGCAACCGCAGCAACCCCATACGTGAACGCAACCGCGAGAATGACCCCGGCCACACCACCGATCGTACACAGCGTGACCGCCTCGATGAGAAACTGCACCAGTATGTCTTTGGCTTTGGCCCCGACCGCACGGCGCAGCCCGATCTCTCGAGTGCGTTCGGTGACGGACACCAACATGATGTTCATGATGCCGATGCCGCCAACCAGCAACGACACCGACGCGACCGCAGCCAATAGCATGTTGAAAACCTGCGAGGCTTCGGCCCGGGTCTCCATCATCTCCGACATGTTGCGAATGTAGAAAGGATCATCCTGTTCGGGCCTGATGCGGTGACGCTGACGCAGCACCTCGTCGATCTGACGTTCGACGTCGTCCATCATCCACTCTTCGCGAACGCTGACCATGATGACGTGCACGGCACCGGCGACACTGCGACTCTTACCCAATATGCGAGTTCTTGCCGTGGCCAGCGGTACCATGATGACGTCGTCCTGGTCCTGGCCGGTCATGGTCTGACCCTTGGCGCCGAGTACGCCAACGACCTCGAACGGAACGTTGTTGACGCGCAACGGTTGGCCAATGACGTTGCCGGCACCGAACAGTTCTTCGGCCACCGTGTGACCCAGCAGCGCCACCTTGG
This sequence comes from uncultured Pseudomonadales bacterium, assembly GCA_965364915.1. GTDB lineage: Bacteria > Pseudomonadota > Gammaproteobacteria > Pseudomonadales > Azotimanducaceae > Azophilus. The sequence continues at coordinate 10,633 of CBDTZM010000003.1, forward strand.
CGCCGGAACGCATCTCCCGCGGGTCCATCATGCGCCCTTCGCGCACCACCCAATTGCGGGCAACCAAATAGTCCTGGTCTACGCCCTGCACGGTTGTCGACCAATTGTTGTTGCCCACCACAACCTGCACGCTGCCGCGCATCGTCGGGGCAGCGGCCGCCACTTCGGGTATCTCGTCTTTCAACGCCTGGGCATCATCTTCCGTCAGACGCGCGCGGGCGCCACTCGCCATGCGCGCACCTCCCCGCCGGTGGGCACCCGACATCACCATGAACAGGTTGGAACCGAGCGCTGCGATTTGCTGGTCGACCTCTTTCTGCGCGCCTGCACCCACCGTCACCATGGCGATCACCGCCGCGACGCCAATAATGATGCCTAACATGGTCAAGGCGCTGCGCATCAGGTTTGTCTTGAGCGCACCGATCGCGACCAATATGGATTCGAACGCATTCATTGTTTTCCCTCGACTGCGACCCGCTGCTGATCCAGACGCTCATCGGTGAGTAACTCTCCGTCACGAAACGTCAGCTGCCGCCCAGCCGCTGCAGCGACGTCGACCTCGTGCGTCACGAGGATGATGCTGATGCCTTCGTCGTTGAGCGTCTGAAACAACGCGATAATCTCGGCGCCGGTTTTGGTATCGAGCGCGCCCGTCGGTTCATCGGCGAGCACCAGCACCGGGTCGTTCACCAACGCTCGCGCAATCGCGACACGTTGTTGCTGGCCGCCGGAAAGCTGCGCCGGATGATGGTGCATGCGGTCTTGGAGACCGACGAGATGCAACACCTGTTCGGCGCGTATGCGCCGCTGCTCGCGATTCTCACCCGCATACAAGAGCGGCAAGGCAACGTTGTCGAGCGCCGAGGTTCTCGGCAGCAGATTGAACTGTTGAAAAACGAACCCGAGTTTGTCGTTTCTGAGCTCTGCCAAAGCATCGTCCGTGATGCTCGCGACGTTCACCCCATCAATGATGACCTTACCCGACGTCGGCGTGTCCAAACACCCGGTTAGGTTCATGAAAGTGGATTTACCAGACCCCGACGGTCCGATGACCGATACGAACTCGCCGTGACCGATCTCGATCGACACGCCATTGAGCGCCTGCACCGAGTTGTCGCCAACGAGATAGATCTTGTCGACGTCGACGAATTCGACCAGCGCGTTCATCCGTCCTTGGTGCGTACGGCACGTACGATGACCGTATCACCCTCATCGAGTCCGCGCACCACCTCGGTCGCCTGTTCGTCAGAGAGACCGACCTGAATGCTGCGCGGTATCGGCACATCGTCTTCGAGCATCCACACGGTCGTGCGGCGGACACCGGAGCGGGCGGCGCTCGCCATCAATGCGTCCAACTGTTGCTGCTGGCCCGGGTCGAGGATCGCGCGGACTTTCGCAACCATGTTGTCGCGCGTTTGTTGGAAGCGTGCCCGTTGCGCCTCACGATCACCACTGGCCGCTGCATTACCAAAATGTTCGCGCTGCGCCGCCGCGAGTCGATCGAGCGATGCTTCTTGTGCGGCGGTCAAATTCAACTCGGCCCTCAAGCGCTCGAAAAACGCCCCAGGACCACGGCCCTCACCACGAGCAGCGGTGCCCGCCGGCGGCGCCCCTGCACCCTTCGGAGCAAAGCGCAACGCGGCGTTGGGTAGTTTCAGCACATCGCGTTTGCTGCCCAATACCACCTCCACATTGGCCGTCATGCCGGGCAGCAGGGCGAGGTCGTCGTTGGCGGCGGTAATGATGACCCGATAGGTCACGACGTTCTGTTCGACATCGGGTGCTTTGCGAATCTGTTGCACGCGGCCGTGGAATTGTCGATCCGGGTATGCGTCTACCGTGAAGCGACACATCAGTCCTTCGCTGATACGTCCGATGTCCGCCTCGTCAACGCTGGCTTCGACCTTCATCTGGTGAAGGTCCTGCGCGATCTGAAACAGTTCCGGCGCTTGCAGGCTGGCGGCCACCGTTTGCCCGACCTCTACGGTTCGATTGATGACGGTGCCCGCCACCGGTGAGCGGATGTCGGTTCGCTCGAGATCCAGTTCGGACTGATGCAACGCCGCGACACGCTGCTCCAACACCGCTTCTGCGTTGGCGACCGACGCGTCCGACATGGCAAGCTGCGCCTCGGCCGTTTCTACGTTGGTCATGTCCTGGTCGAGTTCCGATGCGGAGATGTGGCCGTTCTCCTTTAACCCTTCACGACGCGCCAATTCCCGCTGGGCCTGCGCGAGGGTTGCTCGAGACCGACGCACCTCTGCCTTGCTCTGCTGGATGCTCGCCTTCGCGACCTTTACATCGGCCCGGTGCTGCTCCACGCGGGCCATAAACGTGCGCGGATCGATGCGGGCGATGAGTTGTTGAAATTCCACGGCATCGTTGAAGTCGGCGTGCAATTCCGCAATCTGCCCCGACAACTGCGAACCGACGACGACGGTATTGAGGGCTTCGAGAGTGCCTGTGGTGATCACGACGCTCTCAATGCTGCCCCGGTCCACCAGGCCGAGGCTATATTCGAGACCTTCGGAGCGGCTACCCGTGCCATAGACGACGGCTGCGGTGACACCACACGCAGCGATGACCAAACTCGTGAGAAGTGTTTTGCGGTTCATGCCATGAATACGGTTTTGTCGGCGCCCCCCGTCGATGCGCCAATTGTACAGGCCTTCTTCATACCTTCACCTCTTCGAGTCGGCCCGACTATTCGACGTCGAATGCCAGCAATACGTTACCCGCGATCTGCCCGAACGAACCGTAGCCCGAATTCACGAACAACATTCGGTTCGCGATCACCGGTCCGGGTCCATCGATCGAGCCCCCGGTCGCCGAGACGCCGTTGGTCGTCTCGAATTCTCGAGCCGTATCGTACTCCCACAGTACGCGGCCATCGGCCGTCGCATACGCGCGCAGAGTACCGTTCAGATCACCTGCAAATATCACTGCATCAGACACCGACGGGGCGGCAGAGTTCGCCGTAAGACAGCGGCCCAGCTGCCCGCGCGCGCGCGACTCGCCCATGGTGAGAACCTCGCAGGCCTCGCCAGGCGTTGCCTGTTTCCATCGAAGCGCACCGCTCGCCACGTCCAGCGCGTAGGTACCCGGCGAGAGCGCGACTTCGGGATTGACGTCGTTGATGATCGCCGGCCGGTCCGCGTTCGTGACAAAAACCCGCTCACCGTCGGTCGCCATCCCCCAGTGAATCCCACCCAACGCGGAGCCCTTACCGACTCGTGTTTGCCACAACAGGGCGCCCCCGTCATCCGGGTCGAATGCATGTACGACCCCCGATTTCTGCCCAACGAGCAATACTTGCCTGCCGTCGGCACCCGTGGCGATGATCGGCGACATACCAAAATCGAGGTCCGGCCCAGGCGCGTCGCACGGTGGGGTCTCGGGCATGCGGCGACAACCGCCGTGCCAGGCATCGTCCAGCGTCGCTTGGAAAGACCACACGACCTCGCCCGTTGCGAGACTCAATGCTATGACGGCGTCACTGGTGGTCGTCGCCGGGCGCGTATAGTTTTCGCCGGTGCCGATGTAGAGCAGTCCGCGTTTGGCATCGACCGTGGGGCTTGCCCACACAGGGGCCCCGGACGGTGCAAATATGCGTTTGCCGTTGGCACTGGTACCGACGGCGCGTGCCTCGGTTAGCGTCGTGCGCATGCGCCACAACACCGTTCCCGTCGCTGAATCGAGCGCCGCCACCCCGCCGGAGGACGTACAGCATTCGTATTCCGGGTTACCCGCCGCACCAACTTCCGCCGACGAAATGGGCACATATACGCGACCGTCATGGTAAACGGGCGTTCCGGTGATTCTCGAAAGCCGTTCCTGGCGAACGGGCACCTGCCAGATCACTGTGCCGGTCGACGCTTCGACCGCGTACACGTTAGTCGCCGAATCCGCAAAATAGAGCACGCGCTCGCCTCGGCGTGTCGGTCCCACTTCGATCGCACCGCGTACCGCGGCAATCGTCGGCAAACGCCAGTGAATGCACCCCGTGGTTGCGTTTACCCCATACACAGCACCTTCCGCGCTACCGACGAACAGCGCATTGCCTACGACGGCCGGTTGCGAACGCGCTTGTGTCACACCGGGAAAGCCAAGTGCCCACTTCAAGCGCAGCTTCGGCACATCATCGATGCCAAGCCCCGGCGCATAGCCGCTGCCGGTGATAGCACCACCCCAACCGGACCAGTGCACAGGACTGTCCAACAGGTGCGGCACTTGCCGTGCCGCACAGAAGGCAGACTCGTCTAGGGCCAGTTCCGCGATCTCGCGGCCGGTCAGCGCTTCGACCAGCAAGCGCTTCTCGAGCCCGGTCAAGGCCTCCGCTTGAGGTTGCATGCGGCCGCTTTCCAGTGACGTCAACATGGCGAGTGGATTCATTCTTGCAAGCTGGAAACGGCTCGGCGTGCGCATGTCCGACTCGAGCGAGTGACATTGTGCGCAATGACGATCATAGAGTGCCAGGCCAGCTGTCGCCTCTTCGGCTAACACATCGCCTATCACGAGACAGGCACCCACCAAGCACCACAGTGTACGCAGACGCGCCATCAGTTCCCCCACTTTAATAGTCGACCAGAGAGTCGACTAGAGTATGAGGTGCTTGATCATCTAAGCCTAGTGGGGTGGGTCGGCGTCAGTCTCCGGAAGCTTACGAACGCCTCTTCAACCAGGCGCCAAAACCCTTCTTGGCCGGCTGCGGACGCGCTTCCGACTCGATGGGATCGACGGCGCTGCTAACGTGCGTCTTCGGAGCGCGAAGCTCACGAATCTTCTTTTCGATAATCAGGTCTTCCTTGTGCTTTTCCTTGACGGCCGCGGCAAGGTCGACTCCGCAGCGCGCGCAGTGGCTGGCATCCAGCTGCATGTGCCCGCAGCGCGGACACTCCTGATGGGCGGCCGTGATGTCTTTCAAGGTGGCATCAGGACCCTGTTTATTGCTTTTGTCGACGCGATAGTCCGGGCTGTCGATTTGGGGTTTTTTCGGGGTCAGGTCTTTGACACGACACACGGCACCTAGCTCGGCGTACTTGCTCTGTAGCGCCAACGCCTCTTCCTGGCGCAGTTGACTCTTGATGACGACGGTACGGCCGCTGAAAAGCTGTTTGGCCTTGCGCTCGTCGATGCCCAGTTCGCGCGCCAAGTTCATTTGTACGACGTCGACCCTGCTGTCCTCAACAATTTCGCCGCTGAACAAAACCTGGTAGTTGGCCATGACTAGTGTCCGTCCTTGCTACTCTTTCAACCTGCGCCCTCGCTTTGCTCCGATCCGCAATCTGAGCGCATTCAGCCGAATAAATCCTGCTGCATCCCCCTGATGATACGCCCCACCGTCATCTTCGAACGTGACGACGTCCGCATCGTATAGGCTATCTTCGGGTGACCTACGTCCCAGAACGGACACAGCACCCTTATATAGCTTCAGCCTAACGGTGCCGTTGACCGGAATCTGTGTCTCATCTATCAGAGCTTGTAGGACTTTGCGCTCGGGAGACCACCAATAGCCGTTGTAGATCAGCGCGGCGTATCTAGGCATCAGCTCGTCTTTGAGGTGGGCGACCTCCCGGTCCAGCGTAATGGACTCGATCGCCCGGTGCGCCTTCAATAGGATGGTACCGCCGGGGGTCTCGTAGCAGCCCCGAGACTTCATGCCGACATAGCGATTCTCGACGATATCGTCGCGCCCCACCCCATGGGCTCCGCCCCGTTCGTTCAACTCTCGCAGCAGCGTCGCCGGCGACAGCGCCCGCCCATCCAGCGCCACGGGGTCGCCCGCCGCGTATTCGAGCTCGATGGTCAGTGCTTCATCCGGGGCTGCTTCCGGCGCTACTGTCCAACGCCACATCGCGTCGTCCGCTTCGCGCCACGGATCTTCCAACCCGCCGCCCTCGTAGGAAATGTGCAGAAGGTTGGCGTCCATCGAATAAGGCGATTTTTCGCCGCGCTGATAGTCGACGGGAATCTGGTGCTTTTCGCAGAAATCCATCAGTGCTTTGCGAGAGTTCAGGTCCCACTCCCGCCAAGGTGCGATGACCTGGATGTCTGGATTCAACGCATACGCGCCTAGTTCGAAACGCACCTGGTCGTTGCCTTTGCCGGTAGCGCCATGCGCTATCGCGTCGGCACCCGTCGACTGCGCAATCTCCACCAATCGTTCGACGATGAGTGGTCGTGCGATGCTGGTCCCTAGCAGGTACTCACCCTCATAGAGCGCGTTGGCCCGAAACATCGGGAATACGAAATCGCGCACGAACGGTTCCTGCAAATCTTCGATGAAGATCTGTTTCACGCCCATCGCCTCGGCCTTGGCGCGCGCAAGTTCCACCTCTTCGCCCTGCCCGATGTCGGCCGTGAACGTGATGACCTCGGCTTGGTAGGTTTCTTGCAGCCAACGGCAGATGACTGACGTATCCAAACCGCCGGAGTAGGCCAATACGATCTTTTTAGTCACGGTGAACTCACGACAACGACGGTGGCGACTCTCAACTTCGAAGAGGGCCGCGCATGATACTCTCCGCTGTCACCGAGGTGAACGGTTTCTCATGGCCGCGAACGAAAATTCAACCGCCACTCCGATGGCCGCGCGTTTCCGCGGTTTTCTGCCCGTGGTCGTCGATATTGAAACCGGAGGGTTCGAGGCCGACAGGCACGGCATCTTGGAGATCGCGGCCATTACGCTGCGCTACGACGATCACACACTCGCCATCGCGGACCGCCTCTGTTGGCCGGTGCAACCGTTCCCGGGTGCTGCCATCGAGGATGCATCGCTCAAGGTGACGGGAATCGATTTACACGACCCCAAACGCCACGCACAGGATGAACAGGCCGTCGTCAAGGCATTGTTCGGTGAGGTGCGCAAAGCCGTCAAGGCGGCCGGTTGCCACCGCGGCATCTTGGTGGCCCACAACGCGGCGTTCGACGCACAGTTTCTACGCGCGTTGGCCCGTCGTACGCACGTCAAGCGGGATCCGTTCCACCCGTTCAGCGTCATCGACACTGCGTCGTTAGCAGCGGTCGCGTACGGTCACACGGTGCTCAGCGAAGCCTGTCAACGCGCTGGTATCGCTTTCGACGCCGACAAGGCCCACAACGCGCAATACGACGCAGAGCGCACGGCAGAGCTTTTCTGCAAGATCGTGAATGCCTGGGATAACGGCTAGAGTTGCCTCAAAGTCGACGCAGTTTGCTCCGCAAACATGACTAGTCCCTGTCCAGAAATTCGCTTCCTGCGAATTTCCTCTGTCGGTTTTCTACGAAAACCTCGCATTTTTCTTCGAAAAATGGTCGGGCATCCCTGCCCTCCACTAGCACGGTCTCAGAATGCTACGCATTCTGGACAAGCACTAATCGAGTTGATACTTCCTGACCGCGGCCAAATGTTCCTCCAGCGTCGCCGAGAACTGACTGGACCCGTCGCCTCGCGCCACGAAATACAGGT
>CBDTZM010000004.1:0-17191 GCA_965364915.1 uncultured Pseudomonadales bacterium
ACGACTTTGATCAAATCTCCGGCGCGTGGTTCACCGCGCGGGTACTGACCGTTGATGACGCGCAGGGTTTCCTCTGGAAACTGCTTGATCGATGCCCGCTTGGCGTATTTGGCGTAGGTGTCGCCGGGCGCCGCCATCACGATCTTGATGCGTTGATCGTTAGCCACCTGCAGATCTCTGGCCGTCATCGCTCGAAACGACTCGACCGTGCCGCGGAAGTCCTTGCCGAACTGCTCCACGTCGCCAACTCTGCCTAGATCACCTCTAAACAGGTACACGCCGCCATCCTTATAGACGATGGCGATCTTTTTCGACTGGGCGCTGGCGTCCAATACTTCAATCTCGGCAATGTAGGCGTCGTAACCGTTGACGGTCAACGCTTCACCATCGGTGACGTCGTCTCGTTGCAACGTTTCGGTAACGTATTGTTCTGGCGTTTGCTCGGACTCAGGGGGTTTTTGCCGCTGCACCGTTATCGAACCGGTCGATGCCGTGTTGACGTCACGTGCGATAATTTCCGTCTGGGTGTTGGTGACGTCCCAATCTTTCGGAAACTCGACCACGATGCGCAGCGTTCCGTGGTAGTAGACCCCATCCTTGATCATGCCGGTGGCGGACTCGCTACCGAACACCAGACCATCCATCATTTCCCAAAAGTCGCGTTCCGGTGGCCGCGTCGTCGCGGTCTGAAGCGGCACCGCCTTGGCAACGATGTCGTGCAAGCGCTTGTCGTTACGCGGATGGGTGCCGAACAAACCGTGATAAACGTTGGGTTGGTTCATCACCGATTTGGAGAACATCTCGTGTTCTTTGAGCACGTAGATTGCGTTGATCATTGCCAACGGGTCGTACCCGGCCTTTGCCAAAAATTCCGAACCGTAGGAATCGGCTTCGAGTTCTTGCTCGCGTGCGCCGCGGGTAATGGCGGCGGTCGTCAGCGTGTCGCCCAGGTCTTTAATCGCATAGGTACTCGTGCCGAGCATGCCGATCCAACCGAGAATGTTACCTAGCCGGCTGGTGCCCTTGCGCTTTTGCACATGGCGGCCAACCACGTGCCCGATCTCGTGGCCGATGATGCCCGCGAGCTCGTCTTCGCTTCTGAGATAGGCGATCACCCCACGGTTGACGAAAATGTAACCGTCTTGGGTCGCCTGGGCGTTGACGACCGGATTGTCGATGACGGTGAAGGTGTAACGTTCGCCTGCGTGCGGCGACCCTGCGAGCAGCCGCTCACCAATTTCCGTGACGTAGGTTTGCCACTCTTCGTCGGGGTAAAGCCCGCTTTTCTCACGGAGTTCGTTGTACATCTTCTCGCCATCGCCCGCACCCGCTCCGTACGCATCGAGCGCACCGAGGATGAGTAACAGGACAAACGAGAATTTCTTCATGACCCAACCACGAATCGTCGGGGAAATATCTTACAACAACCCCATTAGACAGCTAATTGTGCCGCAGTTCAGCTGAATTGAACGTGAACGGAAGAACTTAGCTGCTTGCTTCAGACGAGGCTTCCTGGGAGTCAGACGAGGCTTCCCGGGAGATAGAACGGTTGCCGAAGCGCTTGCGAAACCGCTCTACGCGGCCCCCGGCATCAAGAATCTTCTGCTTGCCGGTGTAGAAAGGATGGCAGGCCGAACAGACATCGAGGTGAATGTCTTCGCTCAACGTCGAGCGGGTTTCAATAACGTTTCCGCAACTGCAGGTCGCTTTGATGTCGTGATACTCAGGGTGGATACCCGTTTTCATGGTTTGGCCGTGTCAATCGTGATCCGCAAGGGGCGCGCAGTGTACCAAAAGTCTGCTTAATGGCAAGGTAGCCCCCCAATGTCCGACACCCCTTCACAGCCGCAAGATATCGCCCGCATCGCGCTGCCGGTGCCTCTGTATCATGCCTTCGACTACACCCCCCCAGCCGGTGAAAAGCCACCCCCAATCGGCGCCCGCGTCCGAGCGAGATTCGCCCACCGCACGCTGATCGGGATATGTGTGGCGGTCAACCCGCCCGATCCCCACGCGTCCCCAAATCCGTTGCTGTCGATTCTCGACGATGAATGCACGGTCGATGCGGGGCTTTTCGAGCTGGCCCACTGGCTTGCGGACTACTATCACCACCCGCTTGGCGAGGTGCTGTCGACAATGTTGCCTAACGCATTGATGAAGGGGGCCGAGCTCTCCTGGCGACAAGAGCCGATATGGCAACGCACGTCGCTCGAGGTCAACCTGGCCCGCGCCCCGCGCCAGCAGCAACTACTGGAATTCATCGACAGCGAGAATGGCAGCACGACCGCCGTTGCGATCCGCGCCGCCGGTTTCTCGAGCGCCATGATCGACGGGCTGGTGCAAAAAGGCGCGCTCGAACCCGGCAAGCAAACCTATACCCTCGAACAGGCACCGCAACTTACCGCAGATCAGCAAGCTGCCGTCGTAGCCATCAAGGCACAACTCGGCACCTTTGCGCCGAACCTACTGGACGGAGTCACGGGCAGCGGCAAGACCGAGGTGTATCTACAACTCATCGATCTGGTCGTTGCGCGCGGCGCACAGGTTCTGGTGCTGGTTCCCGAGATTGCACTGACACCGCAGACCGTCAGGCGCTTTCAACGTCGTTTCGGTGCGACCGAAGTCATGCACTCGAACTTGACCGACACCGAGCGGCTTGCCGCATGGCTGAAGTGCCGTGAGGGCAGTACGCGAATTCTCATCGGCACGCGCTCGGCGGTATTGACGCCATTTCGCAATCTGGGGTTGATCGTCGTCGACGAAGAGCACGACAGCTCATTCAAACAGACCGAAGGTTTACGCTACTCGGCCCGAGACGTTGCGGTGAAACGCGCCCAAACCTTGGGCATTCCACTGATTCTCGGCAGTGCCACGCCGTCGCTCGAGAGCCTCCACAATGCCAATACCGGCAGGTACAACCGGCACCAGCTGCGAAGCCGGGCGACCGGCGCGGCAATGCCTAGACTCCACATCGTCGACATTCGTGGCCATCAGTTGCGCGACGGCATCAGTCAGCGCTTGGAGAGGCGTATCGGCCAACATCTGGACGCTGGCAACCAGGTGTTGGTGTTTATCAATCGGCGCGGTTACGCGCCGACCTACCTGTGTACCGCGTGCGGCTGGCAAGCGGTCTGCGGGCGCTGCGATGCGCGGATGACGTTGCACACCGTGCCGCGCGGGTTGACTTGTCACCATTGCGGCGCGCGCAACCCGGTTCCTGGACTCTGTCCGGTTTGCGAACGCGACGCTCTCGTGCCGATCGGTGTCGGCACGCAGCGCACGGAAACCGGATTGCGTGAGGCGTTTCCGAACACGCCGATTCATCGCATCGATCGCGACACCACACGCAGTCAACGCCGGCTCGAGGCGCAGCTCGAGGACATTCGGGGCGGCGCACCGACCATCCTCGTAGGAACGCAGATGTTAGCGAAGGGTCACCACTTTCCAGATGTTACGTTGGTCGCAGCGATCAATGCGGATGCGGGTTTTTTGAGCGCGGACTTCAAGGCGCCGGAAAGAACCGCGCAACTGATCATTCAAGTCGCCGGTCGCGCCGGGCGTGCTGAGAAGCCGGGCGAGGTATGGGTACAAACGCTGCAACCCGAGAACCCAGTTCTGCAGCGCCTCATCGACCAGGGCTATTCCGCGTTTGCGGCGCTCGAACTCGACACTCGCCGATCCGCCGGTTTGCCGCCGATCCGGCCCATGGCATTGATTCGCACGGAAACGCAAGATCCGGCACTCGGCGTCGAGTTCCTCGCCGCCATGCGCAGACGTATCGGCAGCGAGGTAGAGGTACTCGGTCCAGCGCCGGCGCCCATGGCGCGGGTCGCCAACCGCTATCGGCATCAACTCATGCTGGTCGCGGGCAATCGTCAACACCTGCACAACGCGCTTGTCGGTCTACGTGGAACAAAAGGACCCCGTACGCTGCGCTGGGCCATCGACGTCGACCCTTACGATACGTTTTAATGTCCGGATGCCAAAAGACTACGCCCGCCCCCGCGTAAACGCTAAAAAGCCGAAGTCCAAAAAGCGCCCCGCCAAATCGAAACGTCCCGGATTTCACGGACCCAGCTTCTCGGCCGGACTTCTGCTCGGCGGCGCTGTCGTCATCCTCGGCGCGTACGCGCCAGAGCTAGCCGAGGAACAGCTAGCCAAACTTCCTGAAGCCACACCTCAAGAGCCCGAATTCGTATTCGAATTCGACGACCTTCTGCGCAAGAGCGAGGTCCCGACAAATCCCGAGGTCTACGCCAGCGAGGCAGACGACGACCCCGATGCCGTGCGCGAGTATCTCATCCAAGCAGCCTCCTTCCGCCACGTCGACGACGCTGAGCAGTTGCGTGCCCAACTGACGCTGGAGGCGTTGCCGGTCGACATGACCCGGGTCAATCTAGACAGCGGCGTCTGGTACCGCGTGACGGTTGGTCCCATGACTTCTTCCGTTGAGGCCAGTCGCGTCATGACGCGCCTCAGAGGCCAGAATCTCTCGGCTATCTGGATCAAACGCGGCTGACCCTCTACCGATCTTTCTATCGGTACCGTCGATAGGCACCGTCCCCTTGAAATACCGAAGGGGCATCCCCACTATCCACCAAATGCAACAACTTCGTGGTACCACCATTATCTGTGTGCGCAGATCCGACGCCCTCGCTCTCGGCGGCGATGGCCAAGTGTCGCTTGGCAACACGATCATGAAAGGCAACGCCGTCAAGGTACGGCGTCTTTACAAGAATCGAGTGCTGGCCGGCTTTGCCGGTGGCACGGCGGATGCGTTCACCCTGTTCGAGCGGTTCGAGGGCACGCTGGAAAAATTCTCCGGCAACCTGACCCGAGCCGCTGTCGAACTCGCCAAGGATTGGCGTTCGGACCGTGCTCTGCGCAGGTTGGAGGCCATGCTGGTGGTCGCGGACACGTCCGCCACACTGATGGTGTCCGGGACGGGGGACGTGATCGAACCCGAGGCGGACATGATTGCAATCGGCTCCGGCGGTCCCTTCGCCCAGGCTGCCGCGCGCGCGCTCATGGACAATACCGATCTGGGTGCAACGGAGATCGTCGAGAAAGCGCTCACCATCGCCGCCGACGTCTGTATCTACACCAACCACAACCGCACCATCGAGACGCTAGAACTGTCATGACCATGATGACGCCGCGCGAAATAGTCCACGAGCTGGACAAACATATCATCGGCCAAGACAATGCCAAACGCTCGGTGGCAATCGCCTTGCGCAACCGCTGGCGGCGCATGCAGCTAGAGGAAGAACTACGCGACGAGATCACGCCAAAAAACATCCTGATGATCGGCCCTACCGGCGTCGGTAAGACGGAGATCGCTCGGCGCCTCGCAAAGCTTGCCGGTGCACCGTTCATCAAGGTCGAAGCCTCCAAGTTTACCGAAGTGGGCTACGTTGGCCGGGACGTCGAATCCATCGTGCGCGACCTGGCCGACGTGGCCGTCAAGATGTTGCGTGAAACCCAGATTGCCAAGGTTCAGCACCGCGCCGACGACGAGGCCGAGGAACGCGTGCTGGATGCGCTACTGCCGGAACCGCGCCAAGCTGGTTTCAGCACAAAGTCGGACGCAGAGTCGGGTTCCAAAAACGCCGAATCGACTACGCGGCAAATGTTCCGCAAGAAACTCCGCGAAGGTGAACTCGACGAGAAAGAAATCGAGATCGACGTCGAGTCATCACCCGTCGGCATCGAGATCATGGCGCCCCCGGGCATGGAAGAGATGACCAGTCAGTTGCAGAACATGTTCAGCAACATGGGCGGCGGTAAGAAGCGCTCGGTAAGGCTCAAGATCAAGGATGCGTACCGCAGGCTCCGCGAAGAAGAGGCCGCCAAACTCGTCAACGAAGACGAGATCAAGGCGCAAGCGATCGAAGCGGTCGAACAAACCGGGATCGTGTTCTTGGACGAACTCGACAAAGTTGCGAAGCGCGGCGAGACCTCAGGTGCGGACGTCTCTCGCGAAGGCGTGCAGCGCGATCTATTGCCGCTCATCGAAGGCTGCACGGTTTCGACCAAATACGGCATGGTGCGCACCGATCACATTCTATTTATCGCATCCGGTGCCTTCCATCTGTCCAAACCGTCCGATCTGATTCCGGAATTGCAGGGCCGGCTGCCGATTCGGGTGGAGCTATCGGCACTCACGCCGGAAGACTTCAAACGCATACTCATCGAACCCGACGCGTCGTTGACCGAACAATACCAGGCGCTCCTGGCGACCGAGGACGTCGACATCGAGTTCACCCAAGACGGCTTGGACCGCATTGCCGAACTCGCCTGGCACGTCAACGAGACGACCGAGAATATCGGTGCGCGTCGCTTGCACACCGTCATGGAACGTTTGCTGGAAGAGATTTCGTTTGCCGCGACCGAGCAACCCAAGACCAGCGTTTGTATCGATGCGGCCTACGTCGACCAGCACCTTGAACAGTTGGTGCAAGACCAAGACCTGTCACGCTACATCTTGTAAAAGACGCTGACGTGAAGGTGCCCTCGAACATCACCTACCACAAGCGCAGCAAGACGCTGGAGTTGCAGTTCGCCGATGGCGCTGCCGAGATTTCCGCCGAGCTGCTGCGGGTCTATTCACCTTCAGCCGAAGTTCGCGGTCATGGGCCCGATGAACGGCGCTTACAGTCGGGCAAGAAACACATCTCGATCACCGGCATCGAGCCCGTCGGCAACTATGCCATCCGCATCCTCTTCGACGACGGCCACGATACCGGAATCTATGCCTGGGACTATCTGCAAGACCTTGCCGAGCACCGCGAACGCTACTGGCGCGATTACATCAACGACCTCAAGGCCGCCAACGCCTCACGCCTGCCAACCATTCCGGTCGGACATTTCACGCCCAACATTTCACCCAAGGAGGAGTAGAATTCCGCCGATGGCGGACTCCAAGGTGCAATTCGGTTACCAAGACGTGTCTCCGGCCGACAAAACCCGGCTGGTCGGCAACGTTTTCTCGTCTGTCGCCGAGCGCTACGACCTCATGAACGACCTCATGTCGTTCGGTAGCCATCGCCTGATGAAGCGCATGACCGTCGAGATGTCCGGCGTGCGTCCAGGCCATCACGTACTCGATCTCGCCGGCGGCACCGGCGACATGGCGGCTTTGTTCGCGCCCCTCGTCGGGGCCGGCGGTTCTGTCGTACTCGCAGACTCGAACGCCTCGATGGTAGAAGTGGGACGCGACCGGCTATTCAACGACGGTCTGACGGGCGTGCGATTCTGTCAGGCGAACGGTGAAGCTTTGCCGTTTGACGACCAACACTTCGACTGTGCGACCATCGCTTTCGGGTTGCGCAACTTCACAAACAAGTCAAAGGCACTCCACGAGTTGCAGCGCGTACTCAAACCCGGCGGCGTGTTGCTCGTGCTCGAGTTTTCCAAACCCGTGAACCCGCTTGTCGACGCCGTCTACGCCGGTTTTCAAGCATTGTGGCCAGGTGTCGGCAAAGTTGTCGTCGGCGAAGGCGAATCATACCGCTACCTGGTCGAATCGATTCGGCTGCACCCGAGCCAGCAGGCTCTGAAGCTCATGATCGAAGACGCGAACTTCCATGAAGTCGAGTTTCATAACTTGCTCGGCGGAATCGTCGCCATTCACCGGGCGGTCGCATGACGCTTTTCGCCGACGTGTTCGAGACGTTTGGCAACGCGGCGCTCGGCCTCGACCCCGCAAGCGGCGAACGACTTCGCGCGCTAGAGGGGCGTTCAATACAGATCGAGAGCACCGCGCCCCAACAGGTGCTGTCGCTCATCGTGCGCGACGCGCGCATCAACGTTATCGCTGAGCCCACGGATGCGCCGAACGTGATCGTTCGAGGGCGCACGCAAGACCTGCTGGCCTGGTTCGCCGACCCGCGTCAGGCGTCACAAACCCAGCAACGGGTCGCGATCGAGGGCGACGAAACCACATTGGTCGAGATCATGGACGTCTTCAAGCGGGTCGCGCCGGGCGCTTTGCCATTCCAGGATCTATTAGGCGCGGCCGAAGTCGCCATCGCGAGCATACGCTCTGCGGTCGAAGGCGCCACGTCGGCCATGCAACAGAGTGTGGCGAGTCACTACGTCGATGAAAACCGCGCGAACGCTTTCCTCGACGGCATGGACGACCTGCGCCTGCGCGTTGACCGACTCACCGCGCGTGTCAACGCCGCAGAACAAGCCGGCAAGTAAGCGATGCGACGCCGGATATTCAAGATTGCGCGGGTCGCCGTCCGCCAACGCTTAGATGCGGCCGTACCGGCTGCCGAACTCGTCCAGAGCGACCTACCGAGGTTACTGCGCTGGTTTTTCAAAGTATGGCCGGGGCGCTGGCTGCCCAGCCCCGCTGCCTCGCACGCCGTACGCCTACGCTGCGCATTCGAAGAACTCGGGCCGGTGTTCATCAAGTTTGGGCAACTGCTCTCCACTAGGCGCGACCTGTTGCCCGAGGCCTACGCGGACGAACTCGCAAAGCTGCAAGACCACGTACCGCCGTTTGCGGGCGCGGCGGCGCAATCCATCGTGCAAGCCGCGCTCGGCCCTGCCTACGACAAACACCTTGCACAATTCGATCTCGATCCGATCGCCTCCGCATCTATCGCACAAGTGCATGGCGCGCGCCTGGCAGGTGGAGAGGAAGTCGTCGTGAAAGTGGTGCGGCCCGACATCGAAGGGATCATCCGTGACGACTTGGAAGTCCTCACGTGGCTTGCACGAATGATCGACACGCGGGTCACAGCAAGCCAACGGCTACATCTGCCCGAAGTGGTGGCGGACTACGCCAGCACGGTACTCAGAGAACTGGATATGCTCCAGGAAGCGACCAACACACAACAGTTGCGGGAGAATTTCGCCGGTTCTCCGCTGTTGTACGTGCCGCGCGTCCATCACGAGCTCACCCGTTCCAACATCCTGGTGCTGGAACGCATCGCGGGCATCCCCATCGGCAACATCGCCGAGCTCAAAGCGCGCGGCACCAACATGCAGCTCCTGGCCAATCGAGGCGTTGAAACCTTTTTCCAGCAGGTGTTCGTCGACAACTTCTTCCATGCCGACATGCATCCGGGAAACATCTTCGTCGATGTCGAAGACCCTGAGGATCCACAATACATAGCGCTCGACTGCGCCATCATCGGCACTTTGACGAAGCGCGACCAGGACTATCTCGCCCGCAACCTGATGGCTTTCTTCAACCGCGACTACCAACAAGTCGCAAGGCTGCATCTGGAGTCCGGCTGGATACCTGCGGCCACCGACGAGGCAGATTTCGAGCGTGTCATCCGCGAGGTGTGCGACCCTATCTTCGCCAAACCGTTGAACGAGATTTCTTTCGGGCACTTCTTGGTCGAATTGTTCCGTACCGCCGCACAATTCGATATGGAAATCCAGCCCCAGCTGGTCCTGCTGCAGAAGACCCTTCTGTACGTGGAGGGTTTGGGCCGGCAGCTGTACCCGCAGCTCGACCTCTGGGAAACCGCCAAACCCTTCATGGAGCGATGGATGCGAGAACGGGTGGGGCCAGTCGCGGCCATGCGCTCGCTCGCGAGTCGAGCGCCGGAAATCCTGGAGCAACTGCCGCGCTTACCGGAAATCATTCTCGATACCGGCAGGCAGCTGTCGCGTCTCGAGTCCGGCTTACGCGAGCAGCAAGCCAGCGTTCACAAGCTGGAAACAGCGATCGCCTCGATCTCGCGAAGGCACACGGCGCGCCGCTGGACCGGCGCGGCCCTGATCAGTATCGCGACGATCTTACTGTGGGAACCCATCAGCCTTGCCTTCGCCGACGGTACCGGCTTAGGCACCTCGGCAGGCTTGTTGAGCGCCGTGATCGGCTCCTTCCTGCTCGTGAGGGCGTAGCACCATGGACATCATCGAAGAGTTGACGACAATACTGCGTGAGCGTAAGTCGGCCGACGCGAACGACTCCTACGTCGCCTCGCTTTACGAAGCCGGCATCAACAAGATTCTGGAGAAGGTCGGCGAAGAGGCTACAGAGGTCATTATTGCCGGCAAAGAGGCAGACGGCAGCGGTCGCGACGAGGCTTTGGTGCGGGAAGTCGCCGACCTGTGGTTCCATTCGATGGTACTCCTGGTGTACCGCGAACAGGACCCGGCTTGGGTGTTGGCAGAGCTGGAACGGCGCTTCGGCACTTCGGGCCTGGATGAGAAGGCAGGCCGATAGGCGGGCCGCTAAAAAAGTTATAATGACGAGTTGAATGATCGATCGAAACGGAGACTGTTATGCCTGGTGGATTTGGACTTACTGAGCTGCTGGTCATTTTGGCCATTGTCTTATTGATATTCGGGCCCAAACGGCTAAAAAACATCGGTTCCGACATCGGCAACGCCATCAAGGGCTTTCGCAGTGCGATGACCGACGACGAACAAAAAGCCGACGCTGAAGCCGAAACCGACCCAGGCGTGATCGAGGGCGAGGTCGCGGCGCGAAAAACCGAGACCGAGCAAGACTCGAGCGCCGCCAAGCAAGATACGCATGTTTGATGTCGGTTTTCCCGAACTGATACTCGTGGCCGTCGTCGGCCTACTTGTCATCGGTCCGGAACGCCTGCCTGAAGCGTTACGCACGCTCGGATTGTGGTTCGGGCGCATGCGCCGCAGCTTTATTTCCGTGAAGACCGAAATCGAAAAAGAGATAGGCATGGACGAGGTGCGCCGCCAACTACACAACGAAGCGGTCATGGACGAAATGAAACGCATCGAGCAGCAAGTGAAGAACACCGCACAAGAGGTCAAAGAGGTAGCGAAGGAGGCGACGATTCACCCCAACCCGTCCACGCCGCCGAAAGCCGCACCGCCGGTTGCCACGGACAAGGCCAACGATGGCTGACACCCCCATTGCAGAGACAGACAAGAAGGCGGACGCCCCTAGCGACGCCAAGGACGTCCACGACGAGCTCGTCGACGCCAACGAACAACCTTTCATGGACCACATCATCGAGCTGCGGTCGCGCATCTTGCGCGGGCTGTTGGCCGTCTTGGTATTGTTTTTTCCAATCTACTTCGTAGCCAACGAACTTTACGTGTTCATCGCCGCACCCTTGATGGAGATTTTACCGGACGACAGCAACATGATTGCGACGGAGGTCGCCTCGCCCTTTCTGACACCATTCAAGTTGGCCATATACATGGCCATATTCGTCGGCATGCCGTTCATCTTGCATCAAGCCTGGTCGTTCATCTCGCCCGGCCTCTACAAGCACGAGAAACGCTTCGCAATGCCGTTGTTGTTCTCGAGCGTAATGCTGTTCTACCTCGGCATGGCATTTGCGTACTACGCCGTGTTCCCGTTGGTGTTTCAATTCATGGCGAGCGTCACGCCCGAAGGCGTGACGATGATGACCGACATCAACCGTTATCTAGACTTCGTGCTCACCATGTTCTTCGCATTCGGCGTCGCTTTCGAAATTCCCATCGCGACCCTGCTGCTGGTGTGGTCGGGCATCGCTTCCGCCCAAGCCATTGCCGACAAACGACCCTACGTGATCGTCGGGTGCTTCGTCGTGGGCATGCTGCTTACGCCACCCGACGTGATCTCGCAGCTACTCCTAGCAGTACCGACTTGGGTGCTGTTCGAGATCGGCATCTTATTCTCCAGATTGGTCGAGAAACGCAACGAGCTCGCCTAATTGGCCGCTGCCGAATTTTCCTTCCTGCCTTTTGCACCGTCGATGGCCGACGAGCTGGTGGCGATGTGGCGCAAAAGCTTCAATCGCGCACTCGCGCCGTTCACCGACGGTCACACGACAGAACAGCAGACACAATTTCTGTTGGAGACTCAGAGCCAAAGGGCCGTTGTCACCGTAGCGGTCGAGGACGACCGAATCGTCGGATTCATGGCCCAAGCAGGCGCGTCCGTCGAGCAACTCTACCTGCACGTCGACCATCAAGGTAAAGGGTTGGGCACGGCGTTCATCGAGCGCGCCAAAGTCGATTCGCCCGACGTTCTGCATCTCTACACGTTTCAGCGCAATCTGAAAGCACGCCGGTTCTACCTGAGGCATGGCTTTCGAGAGATCGGCTATGGGTACAAGAATATGGAGGGTCTAGCGGACGTGGAACTCGAATGGAAAAGTCGTTAGCCCTCAGCGTTCTAAGGAGCCTTCAGCGTTCAGCGTTCTAAGAGAAACGTCACTGGCCCGTCATTCACCAACGCCACCTGCATGTCAGCCCCGAAGCGTCCGGTCTGAACGTCCGGGCAGCTATCGGCCAGCGCCTCGGCAAACGCTGTATAGAGTTGCTCGGCAAGTTCCGGCCCGGCCGCGCCGCTGAAACCCGGGCGTTTGCCTTTGCTCGTATCTCCTGCGAGCGTGAACTGCGAGACCACGAGTATGGCGCCGCCGATGTCCATGACAGAACGGTTCATGGGTTTGTCGTCGCCGGGAAATATTCGTAAGCCCAGCGTCTTGTCGGCTAACCACTGCACTTGGTCCATTCGATCGCCGGGGAACACGCCCACAAACGCCAACAAGCCTCGGGAAATCTTTGCAATCTGCAAGTTCGAGACCGTCACCGAGGCTTCGGACACACGTTGAAGCAACACTCTCATTATTTATGTTAAGACATGGCGACGCGCTTGCGCTGCGTCGCGGTCAGGTGGCGCTTGCGCACCCTGATCGCATCGGGCGTGACCTCGACGAGCTCGTCATCGTTGATGAACTCCAGCGCCGCCTCCAGCCCAAGTTCCAATGGGGCGGCGAGCAAAACGTTCTCGTCACTACCGGCCGCTCGAATGTTGGTGAGCTTCTTCTCTTTCATGGGGTTTACGGTCAGGTCGTTGTCCCGGCTGTGTACGCCAACCACCATGCCTTCGTATACCTCATCGTTGGGCCGAACCATCATGCGGCCGCGATTCTGCAAATTGAAGATCGCAAAGGCGACGGCTTTGCCTTCGGCGTTGGAGATCAGCACACCGCTGCTGCGAAGTCCGATACCCTCGGCCACCTTGGGAGAAAATCCCGCCGCCGCGTAGGTCATGAGGCCACTACCCGATGTAATCGACAAGAAGGTGGGACGAAATCCCATCAATCCACGCGTTGCAATTCGGTAGTCGAGTTGCACCCGGCCACCGCCGTCGGAGCGCATTTCCTTGAGCTCGCCACGACGTGCTCCCAGCGCTTCCATGACCTTGCCTTGATGAGCCTCCTCGACATCGGCGGTGAGCAGCTCAAAAGGCTCCCACAACTCACCGTCCACTTCCTTGTTGATGACGTGGGGGCGCGAAACCGCCAGCTCATAGCCTTCGCGACGCATGGTTTCGATGAGTACCGAAAGGTGTAATTCTCCACGGCCAGAGACCAGAAATCGGTCAGGGTCGTCGGTTTCCTCTACGGCCAACGCCACGTTGTGCGACGCTTCTCTGAACAGGCGCTCCTTGAGCTGCCGGCTGGTCAGGTAGCTGCCCTCACGCCCGGCAAAAGGCGAAGTGTTCACACAAAACGTCATCTGCAACGTGGGCTCGTCGACAGCCAACGGGGCCAGCGCCTCCTGATGTTCGAGATCGCAGATGGTATCGGAGATGCCAATGTCGGCGACCCCGCTAACGCATACAATATCGCCGGCTTGGGCAACCTCCCGCTCCACCCGCTCTAGCCCGTGGTAGCCAAAGACGTTCAACACCCGCGCTTTACGCAACGTTCCGTGTCGATCGACCACTGTCACCGGCATGTTGCGCGTCACCCGACCCCGGTTGATGCGGCCTATCCCCATGACACCCACGTACGTCGAGTACTCCAGAGCGCTAATCTGCATCTGCAGGTAGCCTTCGGCGTCCACCGCGGGCGCCGGTACGTGTTCGATGATCGCGTCGAGCAACGGCTGCATATCTTGGGCAAGCTCATGCGGCTCGAGGCCTGCGACACCGTTGACCGCAGAGGTGTACACCACGGGGAAGTCGAGTTGCGCGTCGTGCGCCCCAAGACTGTCGAAAAGATCGAATACCTCGTCGATCACGCGGTAGGGTTCCGCCGCGGGCCGGTCAATCTTGTTCACGACGACGATCGGGTTTAGGCCCGCGGCGAAGGCTTTTTGCGTCACAAAGCGGGTCTGCGGCCGCGGCCCCTCGACGGCGTCGACCAACAGCAGGACCGAGTCGACCATCGACATGATACGTTCCACCTCACCGCCGAAGTCCGCGTGTCCCGGTGTGTCGACGATGTTGATCCGATGCCCCGCATATTCGATGGAGGTATTTTTCGAAAGAATGGTGATGCCGCGCTCTTTTTCGAGCTCGTTCGAGTCCATGACCCGCTCACCGGTCGATAGGTCTATGGTGCCGGTCTGTTGCAGCAACCGATCGACCAAGGTGGTTTTGCCATGATCGACGTGCGCGATGATGGCGACGTTGCGGAGGTTTGATTGGGGCACTACACTCGCCGACCCGTTTAGTTGGTAAGGTCGGCTTCGCTGTCAAAAGGGTCGCGATTATGGCGGAACAAATCAAAGCTGTCGCGCTGATTTCTGGCGGGCTCGACTCGATGCTGGCTGCCAAGGTGGTCATGCAGCAGGGCGTGCACGTAGAAGGCATCAACTTCTTCACGGGCTTCTGCGTGGAAGGGCACACCCACGCGATACGCGCCAAGGATCGCGCCAAGCCCAAACGCAACAACGCTCTGTGGGTGGCCGAACAGCTCGGCATCAAACTGCATATCATCGACGTCATCGACGAGTACAAAGATGTGCTCTTGAACCCCAAACATGGCTACGGCAAGCATCTGAATCCCTGCCTCGACTGTAAGATCTTCATGGTGAAGAAGGCTTTGGCCTGGGGTTTCATGGAAGAGCACGGCTTCGACTTCATCGTCACCGGAGAAGTCATCGGGCAACGACCGATGAGCCAGCGCAAGGAAACGATGCCCCTCATTGCCCGCGAATCCGGTGCCGACGACCGGCTACTGCGCCCCCTTTGCGCCAAGAACCTACCCGCGACGTTGCCGGAGCGCGAAGGCTGGGTGCAACGCGATGCGCTTTTCGACTTCCACGGCCGCAACCGCAAACCTCAAATCCAACTTGCAGAGAGCTTTGGATTCACGGATTGGGCGCAACCCGCCGGCGGCTGTTGTTTCCTCACCGACGAGCACTACGCGCAGAAGCTCTCGGACCTATGGCGTAATCGGGGTACCCGTGAGTACGAGCTCGACGACATCATGTTGCTGAAGGTGGGGCGCCATATTCGCCCGGCACCGAACTTCAAGCTCATCGTCGGTCGCGAAGATGGCGAGAACAACTACCTCCAGGGGTACAAACGCCAGTTCATCACGTTGCGCTCGATAAGCCACAAAGGACCGTTGTGCTTGATCGATGGCACGCCAAGCGCCGCAGATGTGGAACTCGGGGCACGCGTGCTGGCTCGCTACGGCCAAGGACGCAACGCCGACCGGGTCATTGTTGTCGCCGAACAACCTAACGGCGTGGCGCAGGAACTCGCAGTGGCGCCCCTGCCACCGACGGAAATCCCCGCCGCCTGGCATGTCTAGCCGCACTTCACCAATACTTGAAACCTTGGACGCTCGGGGGTTACTGTGTCCGCTTCCGGTGATCAGGACTCAGGACACCATAAAGAACCTGGCGCCGGGAACGCTGCTTGATGTGCTGGCCACCGACCCAGGAACTCTGCACGACGTTCCAGCTTGGTGCAGGGTGCACGGCCATGAAGTGGTGGAGACTGAACGGGAAGGGCGCGACATCCGGATACGGGTAAAAGTCGTCGCGACTTAAATGTCGTTTGACAGCACCTTTTTGGTGCCTGCGTTTGGCTTTTACGCACCGTCAACGCGCGATAGTAAGCGCTTACTTACCGTGCAATGGCTTATTTGAGCCTATGGACGCGTGGCATGACAATTGCCTAACTAAACTTTCGAGAGTTTCGCCAGAGTGGGAAACAACACCAGGAGAGCGGTAAAACAATGTCAGACAACACACTGAAACTGATCAAAGACAACGACGTGAGATGGGTCGATTTGCGTTTCACGGATCCACGAGGCAAGGAACAACACACGACCATACCGGCGAGCAAAGTCGATGCCGACACTTTTGGCGACGGGATCATGTTCGACGGCTCATCCATCGCCGGATGGAAGTCCATCAACGAGTCAGACATGATCTTGATGCCGGATGACGATACCCCGGTACTCGATCCCTTCCGCGATGAAGCGACGCTGAACCTGCGCTGCGACATCATCGAACCGACCAATATGCAGCCCTACGAGCGCGACCCGCGTTCCATAGCCAAGCAGGCCGAAGCCTATCTGACCTCGACCGGTATCGGCGACGCGGCATTCTTCGGACCCGAGTGCGAATTCTTCGTTTTCGACGACGTCAAATTCAGCGTCGAGATGGGTGGCGCATCCTACTCGATCAGTGCCGAAGAGGCGGCGTGGGAATCGGGCGCAGACTTCGAAGGCGGCAACCTCGGGCACCGGCCGGGCATCAAAGGCGGTTACTTCCCGGTACCACCGGTCGATTCGGCCGCGGACCTGCGTGCCGCCATGTGCGGGGCGATGCAGGCCATGGGTCTGGAAATTGAAGTGCACCATCATGAGGTCGGTACCGCCTGCCAAGCCGAAATCGGCGTGCGCTTCAACACGCTGGTGAAGAAAGCCGACGAAACGCAGATCTACAAGTATTGCGTACACAACGTGGCCGACGCGTACGGCAAGACCGCGACCTTCATGCCGAAACCGCTAGTCGGCGACAACGGCAACGGCATGCACGTGCACCAATCGATCTTCTCGGGCGATACCAACGTGTTTCACGGCGACGCCTATGCCGGCGTGTCCGATACCGCCCTGTTCTATATCGGCGGGATCATCAAGCACGCGCGCGCGATCAACGCATTCTCGAACGCCAGCACCAACTCCTACAAACGCCTGGTACCCGGCTTCGAAGCACCGGTATTGTTGGCCTACTCGGCCCGCAACCGGTCGGCCGGTGTGCGCGTGCCATACATTCAGGGCGGCAATCCGAAGGGCTATCGCCTCGAGGTACGCTTTCCGGACAGCACCGGCAACCCGTACCTGACCTTCGCGGCGATGCTGATGGCAGGTCTCGACGGCATCAAGAACGAGATGCACCCCGGCGATGCACTCGATAAGGATATGTACGACCTGGCACCCGAGGAGCTTGAAGGTGTGCCGACGGTTGCCTCGTCCCTCGAGCAAGC
>CBDTZM010000005.1:0-16428 GCA_965364915.1 uncultured Pseudomonadales bacterium
TCGCCAAGCAGAGATTGAAGAACAGAAGCGTGTTGTCGCGGCTAATTGCGAGTAAGGTAACGCCGGATATAGGATACTGTATACATATCCAGTAAACACGCTGAAGATGACCCCACAATCCAACGAATGGCAGCGCATCATTGCCCACGCGGACATGGATGCTTTCTACGCCTCGGTCGAGCAGCTCGACAACCCAGACTTGCGAGGCCAGCCCGTATTGGTCGGTCCGCGTTCGGGGCGCGGCGTCGTATTGACGGCAAGCTATGAGGCCCGACCCTTCAAGGTGGGTAGTGCAATGCCCATGGTGAAGGCGTTAAAACGATGCCCACACGCAGTGGTTGTACCCCCACGATTCGAGCGCTACACCGAATTGTCCGAGCGCGTCATGGACGTATTCAAAGATTTTTCCCCCAAGGTCGAACCGTTGAGCCTCGACGAAGCATTCTTGGATATGACCGGCGCGAGTCACATTTTCGGCCCACCGCTGGAGATGGCCGAAAAAATCCGACTAGCCGTATTCGACGCGACTGGCGGACTTACGGTTTCGGTCGGGGTTGCGCAAACAAAATATGTGGCCAAAGTCGCGAGCGGCTACGCCAAGCCCAGCGGACTGACCGTCGTTCACCCGAGCGACGCAGCAGCCTGGCTGGCACCGCAGTCGATCGCGCGTCTGTGGGGTGCGGGACCCAAGACCCAAGCCCGCATGCAAGCGTTCGGATACACCACGATCGGCGCAATCGCTTGCGCGGACCCGGATACACTCCGAGAGCAATTCGGTCGCGCAGGTCTGCATTTTTACGAGCTTGCCAATGCACGGGACCCGCGCCGCGTAGAGAGTTCGCGCCGCGCTCGCAGCATGGGATCCGATCGAACGCTCGAGTCCGACGTGGTCGAACTCGAGGACATTCAACGGTATCTACGCCGCTCCGCCGACCGCCTCGCCCGTCGTTTGCGCCGTAAGGGCATACTCGCCGGCGGGGTGCGGGTGCGCCTGAAAACCACGGATTTCAAGTTGCTCACACGTCAGTGCACCTTGGCCAATCCTACCGATGTCGCCGATGAGATGTTCGACACGGCTTGTCAGCTTCTAGATCGATTCAACCACAAGGGGCCATTTCGTCTGGTGGGAATGGCGGCACACGGACTAATGAAGCCCTCAGAACCCAAACAGCTGGACCTGCTTGCAAGCGATCCGGCCAAGCGCAATCTGGAAGTGGTCATGGACCAGGTCGTCGAACGCTTCGGCCCAGACGGATTGCGGCGTGCGCGCGATGTAGCATCGACGCTTGTCAGCGAGTCGACTCCGAATCTAGACTTCGTCTCCGAATAAGACGATCCCAGGTGGGACTTCATGGTCAAGCCGCTAGTGTGTTGGAACTGTGATGCGCCGCTCGACGACATTCCCCGCCCAATCAGCAGGCACGCTACCTGCGGCGCGTGTTTCGAAGAGCTGCATTGTTGCCGCGCCTGCCGGCACTTTCGACCCGGCATCACGGGCGAGTGCGACGAAGACCGCGCCGATCCACCGGTCAAAAAGGAAGTGGCCAACTTCTGTGATTGGTATGCGCCCAAGTCCGGAGCTTATCAACACAGCACCGGAGACAGCCGCGACGACGCCAAAGACAAGCTGCACGCGCTGTTTGACGCCGAAAGTGACGATGGACAAGGCGATGAGCCAATCGGGCCCGACGTGCAGGAACGGGAACTTACCAAAGAAGACGAGGCTCGCGCTAAACTCGACTCACTGTTTGACGGAACCGACAAGGATTAGAGGGCCAAGGAGGCAATATTGAACATTCAGGATGATGCAGAACAACTCGCCGCCGCTCGGGAGCGTGCCTACAGCATGCCCCTCGAAGATTTCAACGTTAGCGATGAAGACCTTTTCCTCGACAACGTCCACTGGCCGTATTTTGAACGCCTGCGCAACGAAGACCCCGTGCATTTCTGCAAGGACAGCGCGTTTGGCCCCTATTGGTCGGTCACCAAGTTCGAAGACATCAAGTTGGTCGACACCAACCACGAAATCTACTCGTCCGAAGGCAGCATCACCATCGACGAGCAGGAAGAAGATTTCGAGATGCCCATGTTCATCGCCATGGACAGACCCAAACACGACGAACAACGTAAGGCCGTCACACCGGTGGTCGCGCCGCGCAACCTGGCCAAGATGGAAGGTACGATTCGCCAGAGGATATGCGACATTCTCGACACGTTGCCATTGGGTGAAACGTTCAACTGGGTCGACCGCGTATCCATCGAGCTAACGACACAAATGCTGGCAACACTTTTCGATTTTCCGTTTGAGGATCGACGCAAACTCACACGCTGGTCGGACGTGGCGACAGGCAGCCCGGAATCGGGCGTGGTCGAGACCGAAGAGCAGCGCCGCGAAGAACTCACGGAGTGTCTGGCGTACTTTACCGATCTGTGGAACCAGCGAGTCAACCAAGAGCCCGGTACCGACCTCATCTCCATGATGGCGCACAGCGAGTCGACCAAGAACATGGAGCCTATGGAGTATCTCGGCAACCTCGTGCTTTTGATCGTCGGCGGCAACGACACGACGCGCAACTCCATCTCAGGCGGCGTGTTGGCGTTGAATCAATTCCCGGACCAATATCAGAAATTACGCGACCAGCGCGAGCTCATTCCGAACATGGTGGCCGAGATCATTCGCTGGCAGACACCCCTCGCGCACATGCGCCGTACGACGCTGCGTGATACGGAGCTTGGGGGCAAGCGGATCAAGCAAGGCGACAAAGTCGTCATGTGGTATGTCTCTGGCAATCGGGACATCGACGTATTCGAACAACCCGACGATTTCCGCATCGACCGGCCCAACGCCCGGCAGCATGTATCGTTCGGCTATGGCATTCACCGGTGCATGGGCAACCGCCTGGGTGAAATGCAGCTACGCGTGATGTGGGAGGAAATCATGAAGCGTTTCCACACCATCGAGGTCGTCGAACGGCCGCTTCGCGTCCGGTCGAACTTCGTCAAGGGCTATCGGGAATTGCCGGTACAGGTGCACGCCTGGTAAACGCGCGTTCCTATCCAGGAATCTTGACCGGTAGTTCGCGTATTCCACGAATGAAACTCGACTTGAGGTACGTCGGGTCTCCGACCACTTCGATTTTTGGAAAGCGCTTCAAGATCTCTTCCCAAATAATATTCAGCTGCATCTCGCCGAGCCGATTACCTACACAGCGGTGAATGCCGAAACCAAAGGCCAGATGCTTGCGCGGGCTGGCTCGATCGATGATGAATTGGTCGGCGTTCTCGATGACTTCTTCGTCACGGTTCCCCGAGATGTACCACATGACCACGCGCTCGCCTTTCACGAGCCGTTTGCCGCCGAGCTCGGTGTCTTCGACAACGGTGCGAGCCATATGCGCGACGGGTGTCTGCCAGCGGATGATCTCCGGCACCATGCTGGTGACAAGGTCCGGCTTCTCGAGCAGCTTCTCGTACTCTGCCGGATGCTCGTTCAGCGCCAGGACGCCCGCCGATATCGAATTACGAGTCGTGTCGTTGCCGCCGACGATCAACAACAGCACATTACCGAGATATTCGTTGGGCGGCATGTTACGGGTCGATTCTCCGTGCGCCAGCATCGAGATGAGATCATTGCCCGGTTCATCGAGTGCGGCCCGCTCTTTCCATACCGCATCGAAATATTCGTAACACTTCCACAATTCTTGGAACCCCTCCTCGGGGGTCTCGAAGAATTCGGGGTTGGCGATATTTTGCGTCGTATCCGACCAGTGAATCAATTTGTGGCGATCTTCCTGGGGTATGTCGAACAACGTCGCCAACATTTGGCCGGTCAGTTCTACCGATACCTCACGAACCCAATTGAACTCTTCGTTGCGCGGCAGGTTGTCCAAAATCGTTCCAGCACGCTCCCGTATGAGGTCAGAAAGCGTCGCCAGGTGTCGCGGCGTAAACATGGGTGCGACGGTTTTACGTTGGTCGTCGTGCTTTGGCGGATCTTCTTGAATGAACATCGGTAGGTGGAAAGCCGGATCGGGATCCGGATCGGCAATGCCACCCAACGTGATTCCGCCGAGCCGCGAGTCGGACGAGTAGATCTCGTGACTCGAATCCACGTGCATGATGTCTCGATACTTGGTCACCGACCAATACGGGCCGAATTGACTATCGGCGCTGTAGTGAACCGGGTCTTCGTCACGTAAACGAGCAAAGTATGGAAGTTCCTTGCGGGCCTCAAAGAGATCGGGGTGGCCGGGATTAAACTCTTTCAGGCGCACGTCATAAGGATCGCGGTCGGTGTCTATCGCCCATAGTTCCGCCACTTCCTGGTTGGAGCGGCGCATCATTTCCGATCTGGAAACACTTTCGTCAGGTCGTTCCGCCATCATGTCCTCCTTGTTTCGCTAGCCTAACCGGTTCAATCCGTCAAAGCGTGACGAGTTGCACACCGATTTCGTCAATCAACCTACGTGTGCATCGACGTCTTCCCGCATAGCTTCTACGACGGTACCGAATTCCTCTTCGTTGTCTCGACTCAAAGACGCCAACACCTCGTGGGCTTTCAACAACCTGAGCTTTTGGCCCCGTGCGTCCGCTTCGGGTAGTTCGAGCGGTGAACGATTTTCGGGAATCGGCACCGATTCGGTGTGCAGGTGGTTCAACACCGACTCCATACTGAGCTCCCGAAAGGCGTCGACAAGTGCCAACGATGCTCCTTGCACCCGCGCCGTTACCAGACCCGCATCTGCTTGTTGCATCAGTTCGTGAAGCGTTCCAAGCAGCGTACTGTCTAGGTACTCACAGGCCGAGAGATCGATGACCAATTCCTGTTGTTGCTGTATGGCACGTTGCCCTCCCTCGAACAGAGCCTCACCGTACGTCCAGGTGACCCTGCCTTGCAGGCAAATGAACATCTGTTGCGGCGTTAGCGCATAGGTAATGAGCGGTGCCTCGGTATCGGGGTCGATCTCGAGCTCCGGAACACTACTGCTCATGCCGAAATAGCTCTCGCCCGGATGTACGTCGAGCAACAGCATCGTCACATCGTCACGATCTTCTCTCTCATGTCCATGCGAGAGGTTTAAAAACAAACGATCCAACACATCTTGCCCATGGCCATCCGAGACCAATTCCTGCGCGATAGAGGCGACATTAGGGGGATCGTCACCACCAATATCGAAAATTCCGTCGGTATAGAACAACAACTGGTCATGCTCTGTCAGATCGATGGTTACCTCAGCGTAAAGCGCCCCCTTGTATAAACCGAGGCCCGGGCCGGTGTGTTCAAGCTCCTCCGTCACACCGTAACGCTTCAGCCACAACGCGGGAGTATGCCCCGCAGATGCCAACACCGCCTGTTGCCGCTCAACGTCGACAAGACAGTAAACACAGGTCACAAACATCCCCGGCGTCAACGAACCGGCGATCAACGCTTGGTTGACGGCTGCTAAGGCGTTGGCGGGGCGCAGTGGTTCCCCAGTGGTTTCGTCGATCACTTGCAGACGATGCTTGAACAACACCGAAAGCATCGCAGCACTAACGCCATGTCCGGAAGCATCGGCGACCACGAGCACGATATATCGATCGTCAATGCGAACGACATCAAACAAATCCCCACCAACGTTGCGCCCCGGACGATACAGAGTATGCACACAGTAGCCAGGCAGCTCGGGCGGTACACCGGGCAATAGCGATCGTTGAATAACTTCGGCGCGCTTCAAGTCACGGTCCATGATCTCTGCCTGACCTTCCAGCACCCGGCAAAGCTCGGCAAATTGATCTCGCGACTCCTGTAGTTGCGCTGTACGTTCGCGGACGAGTTCTTCGAGGTGATTCTGGTGACGCGCAAGGCTAGAGGTCATGGTGTTGAAAGCCTGGCCTAACAGGCCTAATTCGTCTCGCGTGCGAATTCTTGCGCGCACGGCAAGATCGCCGCCTTCGACAGCCCTAGCAACCTTGGCCAATTTGAGTACCGGACGGGTGAAGGAAGCGGCGATTCGCGCACCGATCACCGCCGCCAACACAAAGAATCCGAACGCCACCAACAACAACACATTGCGGACTTCCGCGATAGGTGCGTAGGCTTCGTCAGCGTTGACTTGCGCAACCATCGCCCAATCGCTGTAGCCGACGGGTTGATGAACCGATAGTACGTCGCGGCCCAGGTAGTCGATGGTTTCTGCAAAGCCACTGTCACCATTCAATGCGGCACCCATGACCGGATCGAAAGAAGCGTCGATCGATAAAGCCTGCGCCGGACCCACGGGAAACAGATAACGGATACGCCGATTATCGGTGCTCGCAGTTTCCCACGCGCCGAGCCTTACCTCCGCACTTTCAAAACCACTGGGTACCGCACTCAGAATGTCCAACTCCGGTTGCGCATCCACCTCGACCACCACCACGCCAAGAAAGCGCTCGGCATTGCTGATTACCGGACCGGTCAACATCGCACGATAACCACTCGCCGCAGGCGTCGGTACACTCAGCGTGGGCTCTACCGCACCAGCGGCAAAAGCACGGGAGTCCGACAGATCGGCGCCTAAATACGTCACACTCGTCGCGGCCACCACCCTACCATCGGGATCGGTAACACTAATATTGAGAAACCCTTCGGTGCTCTCTTGCGCGTCGAGCAATATCCGTTGTGACTCGGCGCGAAACCGTTGCTCGTCGATCGCACCGTCTAGCCGTAGACCCAAAATTTCGCGCAAACGGGTTCGACTGGCAACCAGGCGTATCCCCTCGTGACGCTGACGAACATGGCCGAGCAACACCTCGCGCTGACCTTCGGCTCTAAGTTGCAGTTGTTCCTGGACGCTGGAAGAGAGCAGCTGCCGTACGTAGCCATAGTCGACACTCGTCAAAGCCACCGCGGTCAGTGCAACCAACAAGGCCAGCAAACCAATGAACTTACCCCGCAGCGAAAGTGGGAAGGGTATGGGGGTATCCGGCTTGTCATCCGCATCAGCCATGCCGTGCATTTTACCAGGGTGCAAAGCATTCTGAGTGAGAGAAATTGTGGCTATTTGGTAGGCTAACCGACGATGCCGACCACCAAAATCACCAGCACGGCAAGCGGAACCAGATAGCGGATCAGCCAATGCCAGACCTCAAAAAGCGCTCCGCTACCGAGCGCTAGCTCCTCTTTCGCAGTGCCTTTGCTGACGAACCAGCCGGCGAATACCGCGATCAGCAGACCCCCGAGGGGCAGCATGATCTGGTTCGGCAGAAAGTCGAGCGCGGTATTGAGATCGACCCCGAAGACCGACACGCCAGCCCATACGTTGTAAGACAGAACCGAAATCACGCTCATAGCGGCAGTCGCGCTAATGACCATCAGCGTACCGGAGGGCCGCGCAATACCACGGCGTTCCTCGAGCCAGGAGACCAACGGTTCGATCAATCCCACCATGGACGTGATCGCCGCAACCGACAGTAACAGGAAGAACAGCACGCCAACGATGTGTCCTCCGGGCATCTGTGCAAAAGCCACCGGCAGCGTCTGAAAAATGAGACCTGCCCCTCCCGCCGGGTCTAGTCCGTAGTTGAACACCGCTGGAAAGATCACCAACCCCGCGACCAATGCCACCATGGTGTCAGCGACGATGATGATCAAGACGCTACCGCCAATGGAAACGTTTTTTGGCAGGTAAGCGCCGAACGTCATCATGCCGGCCATGGCCACACCGATAGAGAAAAACGCCTGGCCAATGGCAGCGAGAATCATACCGCCGTTGACCTTGCTGAAGTCAGCGGTGAACAAATAGGCGACCGCTTCTTCGAAGCCACCGGCAAATACGTTGTAGATCGCTAAGAGCACCAACAGACCGAACAGCGTCGGCATCAAAACCTTTACGGCGCGCTCAATGCCCTGCTGCACGCCGGAGAACACGATCGCGCCGGCTATCGCAAGCCCGAACACGCTCCACAACAACAATCCCGGCACGTCGTTCAACACCTCCGTAAACGCCAATTCCGCCGACGTCGCGTCGACACCGGAAAATCCGGTGAGGAGCGCCTCGAACAGATACAGCAATACCCAACCGGCGACCACACAGTAGACGACTTCGATCGTGAACGCCGCCAGCAGGTTGAGGCCGCCCGCCCACTGCCAATGACGGCTCTTACCCTCGGCAAGAGCGACCGCGCGCATTGATCCCGGCGGGCTCAACCGGCCGCGCCGGCCCGTCATGATCTCCGCGATCAAGATCGGCACGCCGATCGCGAAGGCGCAGGCAAGATAGACCATGACGAAAGCGGCGCCGCCGTTTTCTCCGGTCACATAGGGGAACCGCCAAATGTTACCGAGACCAACGGCGAAACCGACCGCGGCCATGAGGAAGCCGAACTTTGAAGACCACTGTTCGTGGGATGCGCCGGCCACTACTTCTTCTTACTTCTGGCCCGGTTGCGTAAAGTTCTTGAGAAAGTCCTGGTAGGCTTCAAACGACTGGCGGCCGCCCTGAAACATGGCTTCCATCCACTTCTGCACGGACTCTGTATCGTTGTGCTGCTGTTTCGCCCAATCGGTTACGCGATCGACGAACAACTTCTGGACTTCGGTCGTGTCCGGCAGCCCAAATAGCTCGCGAACCTCTTCGGGTTTGATATCTATCTCTATCTTCACTGACGTCGTCTCCCTTGTCTCAATCGGCTTTGATGCACACCGGGTAAGGACCGTCCGGCGGTGACTTCGAGTCTAACTCATGCAAGAGTGGGCTTGTCGCCTAGAAGCGACCCACTGCAAACGGCGTGATATCGATTTCCGGATCGTTGCCCAACACCACATCGGCAACCGCCTTGCCCGAACCACAGGCCATCGTCCAACCCAACGGACCGTGACCGGTATTGAGGAACAAATTCGACACACGGGTACTACCGATGAGAGGCCTGCCGTCCGGCGTCATTGGACGCAACCCACACCAGGGCTGCATGGTAGATTCATTGACCGGGATCTGCGGATACACCTCGGCCAGCAGGCGTTTGAGGTTCGACAGCCGCTCGACCGGAAGACTCTTGTCGAAGCCCGTAAACTCCGCGGTACCCGCGACACGCAGCTTACCCTTGCCGAGGGGCACCACTGCTGCGTGCAGCGCCTCGTCGATGACTGCGTAGCGCGGGGCCGGTTGGATATTTCGAATCGGCACGGTCAGCGAATAGCCTTTGGCCGGCCGCACCGGCACATCGATCTTCAAGCGGTTGCCGACGGGCCAACTATAGCTGCCGGCGGCCAACACGAAGCTATCGGCGTCAAGTTTCTCGCGCGGTGTGATCACGCGCCGGATCGCGCCGCGTTTGCGTTCGGCACCCAAGACTTGCTCGCTGAAGCGAAACACGACACCCGCTTCTTCAGCGACCTTTTTGAGCGCCAGGCAGAACAACCGCGCATTGCCGACCTCGTCTTGGGGGTAGCGAATGCCGCCGACAAAATTCTCGATGGTTGGCGCCAACGCGGGTTCCAGCGCAAGCAGGCCATCGCGATCCAACTCCTCGTGAACAACCTGTACCTGTTTGAGCCAACTTGCCGTTTGGCGGCCCCCGGCGAATGCCGCCTCCGTTCGAAATACGCTCAGCGTGCCGTCCGGTGCGTACTCGAACTCCAGCGGGTGAGCCTGCAGCAACCGGTGCATCACCGCTTGGGAGTACTGGGACAAGACGACGTTGTCGAGATAACTGGCCTGAAAGTTGCGCCGCGACGAGTTGCGCAGGAACCGCAAGCCCCATCCCAGCATCGATGGCAGCACGCCGGCCCTGACCATCATCGCCGCGTCTTCACGACCGAGGGCCTTGATAAGATCGAAAAGTACCCCCGGCGCGTTCCACGGATCGGCCGAGCTTGGCGCCAACAACGAACCGTTGGCAAAACTGGTTTCACGCGCGGGCGCTTCGGCGCGTTCGAGCACCGTGACGTCGGCGCCTTGCTCGCGCAGGTAATAGGCAGTGGTGATACCCGCCAACCCGCAACCGATGACTATGACGTGTGTCACTCGATTGCGGGCTTAGAAAGCTTCTCGGTCGGTGATCGCAAGGCGTTCCATGCTCAATATGCGCACCGGCGGCGCCAACACCTCGCCTTTGACAAACCGCCCACCCTGGATTACCGCAATGCCGGATCCGTCCGCTCCCTTGCGGGTGGCACGGTAAAAATTAGCACCTTGATAGTGACCGGCATCGACGTAGTTGAGAAAGTTGTCGACCGTGATCGGTGCCGCGTCGCCATATAGCGCCACGACGATGGCGCCTAGATCGGTGACGATGCGAATCACTGCTGTGGTCATGAGCATCCTCTCGCAAAACCCACACCCGTTATGCAAACATGCAACGCACGAGTCAAGCGCAAGACATCCGCATGATCGACTTCACACAGCCATATCCTTCCTCACGATCGCCGGTGTGCGCCGCCAACTTGGTGGCGAGTTCACAGCCGCTGGCCGTGCAAGCCGGAGTGGATGCCATGCGCCGGGGCGGCAACGCCGTCGATGCCGCACTGACCACGGCCATCGCGCTCACGGTGGTCGAGCCCAACAATAACGGGGTCGGCAGCGACGCGTTCGCAATTCTTTGGGACGGCAAGCAACTCGCCGGATTGAACGCCTCTGGGCGCTCCCCGGCAGGCTGGACACCCGACCGTTTCGCCGACCACGAGGTAATGCCCAACCTCGGGTGGGACGCCGTCACCGTTCCGGGCGCGGTTAGTGCCTGGGTAGCGCTTGCCGATCGCTACGGCAAACTGCCTTTTGCGGACCTGTTCGAACCGGCCATTCGCTACGCCAAAGACGGGTTTCAGGTCGGACCCAAGACCGCTTTCTACTGGCAATTAGCCGAAACCACCTACGCCGATTACCCCGATTTTGCCGACCACTTCCTGCCTGCTCCCGCTGCCGGGCAAAAATTCTATCGACCTGATCTGGCAACAACGCTCGAAGCCATTGCCGCCTCTCACGGAAGCGCCTTTTACCAGGGAGAGCTTGCCGAGAAAATCGCCAACGCAGCGCTTGCCGCCGGCGGTGCGCTTTGCAAGACCGATCTCGAAGACCATCGCGCGGATTGGGTCACGCCGACGCACCAAGATTATCGGCATGTCACGTTGCACGAAATTCCACCCAACGGGCAGGGTCTGGCCGCGCAAATCGCGCTCGCGATACTGGCGCATTTCGACCAGCCCCCGCTCGATAGCGCGGAAGGTGTGCACCTCCAAATCGAAGCGATGAAGATCGCCATCCGTGCCGCATTCGAGCATTTCGCGGACGCGGATGCCATGCGGCTCTCTGCGGAAGAACTACTTGGCACAGAATCCATTGCGCGGGCCGCGGCATCAATCGGCAAGAAGGCAAGCACGCCGGCCCCGGTGGCTTTACCTATCAGTCACGACACCGTCTACCTCACCGCCGCCGATGCCTCCGGCATGATGGTGTCGTACATCCAATCGAACTACCAAGGCTTCGGCTCCGGCATCGTCATCCCGGACACCGGCATCGCCATGCAGAACCGGGGGTGCGGTTTCGACCTCGATCCAAAACACCCGAACTGCGTCGGCCCCGGTAAGCGTCCCTACCACACCATCATCCCCGGGTTCGTGACCGAAGGCGGCGCGCCGCGCATGAGCTTCGGCGTCATGGGCGGACATATGCAGCATCAGGGCCACGTGCAGATGATCAACCGCATATTCGATCACGGTCAGAATCCGCAAGCGGCCAGCGATGCGCCTCGATGGCACGTCTATCCGGATTACAGCGTGGCGCTAGAAAACGGTATGGCCGGCGCAGTGGCCACCGGTTTGGCTGCTCGCGGGCATAACGTCCGCCTCGAGTCCGTCGAGAGTACGTTCGGCGGCGCACAACTGATTCTCAGAAACGACGACGGCTATATCGGCGGTTCGGACCATCGCAAGGAAGGCATGGCCGCAGGGTTCTAACGCCACCCCTTCTCTTCGTAAACACTGGTCAGTATGCTGGCGTTCGCAACTCTGGGATGGAACAAGCATGGCCGAAGCTCCGCAATCCGCACCGTTCGCGGAAAGTCCGCTGCAGCGTGTCGATAGACTGCATGACGTGATCCGCGAAGGCGGGGACGAAGCGCAGAACATCCGGCGCCTACCGGTCGAGACCGCAGACATCTTGATCAACGAAGGTCTGTACCGTTTCGCTTTGCCGACGGAGCTCGGCGGCGAGAACGCAAGCGTAACCGAGACCATCGAGGTGCTCGAGGCCATCGCCGCCATCGACGGTTCGGTGGGCTGGAACGTGATGATCGGCTCGGAGATCAACGCCATCGCCGCGGGCAACATGCCGCCGGAAATCGCCAAGGAAGTGTATCTCGACAATCCCCGCGTGATCATGTGCGGCGGCGGCGGGCCCGGCACCATTCCCGCAGGCGCGGTCAAACAAAGCGACGGTAGTTATCGAGTATCCGGCCAGGCCACCTTCATGAGTGGCTGCCACAACGCAGAGTGGTGTTTCATGATGGCGCCGTTCATCGAAGACGGTACACCGCGCCTCGACGACGCCGGACGACCCATCATCAAGCTCTGGATGTTGAACCGCAGCGAGTGGGAGATCAAAGACACGTGGGACATGGCAGGACTGCGGGGCTCGGGAAGTCACGATGTCGTCGCAGACGGCGGGTTGGTGCCTGAACGGTTGGTGCCTGTCGAACTGTTTGCACTACCCGCGCACTATGTCAATCCGGTATTTCGTATTCCCGTGGCATTGCGCCTGTCGTACAACAAAGCGGCCGTCGCCATCGGTGTCGCGCGGGGAGCGCTAGACGCATTCGCCGACATTGCTCAGAACAAAGTGCCGCTCATGTCGGCCTCCACGCTGAAAAACCGGCCGGTCGCCCAATACCGTATGGGCGAAGGTGAAGCAAACCTGAGAGCAGCTCGCGCATTCCTGATGGAAACCATGGGCGCCGTCGAGGCGGAGCTAGAAGGCAATACCCTGCAGCCTGGGCCGGAAACCACGAAACTCGCGCGTCTTGCGTGCACGCATGCCGCTAACGTCGCGATGCACGTGGTCGACGGTGTGCACAATGCCGCCGGGACGACGGCGTTGAGAATGGATTGCCTACTCGAGCGCAAACTGCGCGACGCCCACGGTTGCGCAACACACCGCTGGGTCTCGCACCAACTCTATACCGAGATTGGCAAGATGTTCCTAGGTGACCCCGGCCTACCCGAGTTTTCCGGCAGCGGAGAACCACAGATCAGCAAGTAATGGGCCAGCGGGCCCAAAAACATCGAAGGAGAACAGCCAATGGCAGCCTACTTTATCGCCCAATACGTCGTGAACGACCCGGATCTCTACCGTGAATACCAGGGTGGCGCCGGCCCGACCATCCAAGCTCACGGCGCCGAACTGGTGGCGTTCGACGCGGCGGCCGAGACCATAGAAGGCGCACCGCCTGGACCGCAGACCGTGATACTCAAGTTCGAGTCCACCGAGGCCGCGAAGGCCTGGTACCAGTCGGACGAATACCAAGCCGTCGTGGGCAAACGACTCGCCGCGACCGAAGGTTTCGCCGTGATCTCCCAGAGCATGAACCAAGGCTAGAGGCGCCGTGGCAAGGCACGGCGTCGCCATTGTTTTGTTCGTGCGCGGTGGCTAAGCTACTCGGCCGCTTCACTGACGCCCCGAGCGACGCTCGAGGCCAACGGACACAACCGCAATTAAGAGAGGGACGAGACTGTGAGCAATCGACAGAAGTTTTATATCAATGGTGAATGGGTAGAGCCCTCCACCAGCGAGAGGCTGGAGGTCATCAACCCAGCCACCGAAGAACCGATCGACACGGTCGCCATGGGCGCTGCTGCCGACGTAGACAAAGCGGTCGCCGCAGCCAAGGCGGCTTTCGAGAGTTACTCGCAAACGACGCGCGAAGAGCGGGTAGCACTGCTCGAGAAGATTATCGCCGCGTACGGCGCGCGTATGGGCGAAGTTGCACAAGCCATTAGCGAAGAGATGGGCGCACCCCTGCCGTTGGCAAACGGGGCCCAGGCGCCGGCCGGTATCGGTCACTTCATGACCACCCTCGAGGTACTGAAGAACTACGAGTTCGAGGAAGACATCGGTACTTCGCACATCGTGAAGGAGCCCGCCGGCGTCTGCGGGTTCATCACGCCTTGGAATTGGCCCATCAACCAGATCGCCTGCAAGGTCGCGCCGGCCCTGGCTGCCGGTTGCACCATGGTACTCAAGCCGTCGGAAGTCGCGCCTTTCAACGCCATACTATTTGCCGAGATCCTGGATGACGCAGGCGTACCGCCCGGCGTGTTCAACCTCGTGAACGGCGACGGTCCCACGGTCGGCGCGGCGATCTCGTCGCATCCGGACGTCGACATGATGTCGTTCACCGGCTCGACGCGCGCAGGCATCGAAGTTGCGAAGAATGCAGCCCCCACCGTGAAACGGGTCGCACAGGAACTCGGCGGCAAATCTGCCAACATCATCCTGGACGACGCAGATTTTCAAGCTGCGATCGCAAGAGATGTGTTTGGACTGTGCATGAACTCAGGTCAATCGTGTAACGCGCCAACCCGCATGCTGGTACCGCTCTCGAGGATGGACGAAGCGGCAGCCGTCGCCAAGGCCGCTGCCGAGAACGTCAAGGTCGGCGATCCCAAGGAGGAAGGCACAACCATCGGTCCGGTTGTTTCGGAAGTGCAGTTCGACAAGATTCAAAACCTCATCCAAAAAGGCATCGATGAGGGTGCCACGCTGGAAACCGGCGGTACCGGCCGTCCGGATGGGCTGAATCGCGGCTACTACGTCAAGCCGACGGTATTCTCCAACGTCACCAATGAGATGAGCATCGCACGAGAAGAGATCTTCGGTCCCGTGCTGTCGCTGATCGGCTATTCGGACGACGACGACGCGGTGCGCATCGCCAACGATACGGTGTACGGACTGTCTGGTTACATATCGTCGGGTGATCCCGAGCGGGCCAAGGCCATCGCCCGTCGTATTCGTACCGGCAACGTGCATTTGAACGGCGCACCGGTCGACCAACAAGCGCCATTCGGTGGCTACAAGCAATCCGGCAATGGCCGCGAGTGGGGTACCCACGGCTTCGAAGAGTTCCTGGAAGTCAAAGCCATCATGGGCTACAACGCCGCAGGTTAGACAACCGTAAAGCACGAGCAAGGGGCGCAGCTTGCGCCCCTTTTTTACTCGCGCCTTTTGTTCGTTCAGAGGTCTAAAATGGTGGGCGTGGAGGATCTCGCCGTCTCTGAGCCAACGCTGCGCGCAGCCGCATTTGCCGCGACTATTGCGTTGCTGGTGGCTGCCGAGCGATGGTGGCCGCGTCGGCCGTTCCGACCCTGGTCGATGATCAAGACCAACATCGGGTTATTCGTGACCAACACGTTGTTGGTGCGC
Source organism: uncultured Pseudomonadales bacterium (assembly GCA_965364915.1). Taxonomy (GTDB): domain Bacteria; phylum Pseudomonadota; class Gammaproteobacteria; order Pseudomonadales; family Azotimanducaceae; genus Azophilus. The sequence goes on from CBDTZM010000005.1 coordinate 15,375, forward strand.
TTGGTGAGCGTGTTTTCGCTCGTGGGCGTCGCGTCGCTGGGAGTTGAACAGGGCTGGGGCCTACTCAACCTCTTCGGTACCTCGGGGTGGCTCTCCTTCTTCATTGCGATCGTCGTTCTCGATCTGGTGGTGTACGCACAACATCGCGCTCTGCATTGGCTACCTTGGCTTTGGCGCTTGCATTCGGTGCATCACGCCGATTCGGCGTTCGACGTCACGACCGGCGTGCGTTTTCATCCCGGGGAGATCCTCGTGTCGCTGGTGATCAAAGCGGTCGCGGTGCTCGTCATTGGTGCGCCGCCCGTCGCCACGGTGATCTTCGAGGTGTTGCTGTCCTCGGCGTCGTTGTTTACCCACGCCAATCTGGTGCTGCCGCCGCGTTTCGAAGCTCGCTTGCGTCGCTTCATCGTCACGCCTGAGATGCACCGCATACATCACTCGCACGACCCTCGAGAACACAACCGCAACTACGGGTTTTTGATTTCGGCGTGGGACCGGTTATTTCGCAGCTATCGTGGCGAAGCCTCACTACCCCAGGATCGAATGCACATCGGATTGAACGATGTCGCGGAGATTGAGGCGCAAAACCTTGGCGCGATGTTGACGCTACCCTTCAAGCGAGCTCCGCACTAGCTGTGCCAGAGATTAGGCCGTCAACGATTCAGACGTCTTCCAAAGCCGATCCTGTAGATCAACATCACCGCTCTTCTTGTGGGCGCGTTTTTCGGTGCAGTCGGCAAAATACTTTCCCCGCACACCGTCGAGGTCGGCATGCGTCGCCACATAACAACTGGTCGCAGCACCCTTAGGCACCGAGATCATGAAGGGAAACATGACGACGCCCAGTGCGACGGAGGCCAACCCGCGATTCATGTTGCGCCCGAGGTTGGTGTTGATGAGCCCCGGATGCAACGAGTTTGCCGTAACATGGTCGGGAAGTTGTCGGGCAAGCGCATTCGCGAACAACACATTGGCGAGCTTCGACTGCCCATAGGCTCGCCAGCCGCTGTACCCGTGTTCTCCCGACAAGTTGTCGAAATCGACGCCGGCAGAC
>CBDTZM010000006.1:0-16034 GCA_965364915.1 uncultured Pseudomonadales bacterium
CCTGGACGACGTTGAGGCCGATACCGCCTAGACCGAATACCGCAACATTCGCGCCCGGTTCGACGCCTGCCGTATTCATCACCGCCCCTAGACCGGTCGTGACACCGCAACCGATGTAGCAGACTTTGTCGAACGGTGCATCCTCGCGAATTTTTGCGACCGCGATTTCCGGCAACACCGTGTAGTTGGCGAAGGTCGACGTGCCCATGTAGTGGAATATGTTGTCGCCGTTCAGGGAAAAGCGGCTGCTGCCGTCCGGCATGAGACCTTGACCCTGAGTTGCGCGTATCGCGCCGCACAAATTGGTTTTGCCCGAGGTGCAAAAATCGCATTCGCGGCACTCGGGCGTGTACAAGGGAATCACGTGATCGCCGGGCTGCACCGACGTCACGCCCGCGCCGATCTCGACCACCACCCCGGCGCCCTCGTGGCCCATGATCGAGGGAAACAGACCCTCTGGATCCGCGCCGGACAACGTGTAGGCGTCGGTATGGCAAAGGCCTGTCGCCTTGATCTCGACCAACACCTCGCCGGCACGCGGACCGTCGAGTTGCACGGTTTCCAGCGCTAGCGGTTGCCCCGCCGCAAAGGCAACTGCTGCCCGTACATCCATGACTTCCCCTGTGTAAAGTTCGTACGTCGTCGTCGCTAAGATGTACCAACCGAGCCTCAAGTACAATGACCCGCATGGCGGAGGGTCGCTTTCTACATTTCGAGGCACGCGTGAAGAACTGGCAGAGCTATCTGCCGCTTTACGGCACCTTGCGCCGCTATCGGCGTGCCGACTTCAGCCACGACCTAATCGCCGGCTTGGTCGTCGGCGTGATCACCGCGCCACAGGCTATCGCGTACGCTTTTCTCGCCGGCTTGCCGCCCCAAGCCGGCCTGTACGCCTGCCTTGCGCCGATGGTGATCTACGCGGTGCTAGGATCCTCCAAGCACCTGGTGGTCGGCCCGGTGGCGGTGGCCGCATTGATGGTCGCGGCCACCGTCGGTGAATACGCACCGCAGCACAGCGATGCCTATCTCGGCATCACCACCATTCTGAGCCTGCAAGCAGGCATCATGCTTTGGCTGTTGCGCCTCACGCAAATGGGTGGGGTGGTCAATCTTTTGAGTCATCCGGTCATCACGGGGTTCATCAACGCCGCCGCAGTCTTGATCATCGTGAGCCAATTGCCCGCCTTTAGCGGAATTGCCGACACCGAGGCAACCGATCCGTTTGCACGAACTTGGGCGCTGTTGACCGATCTCGACTCGTTGAATCCCGTCACGCTCGCCATCGGTCTTGCAAGCGTCTTGCTGCTGTGGGGCGTACGCATTTTCGGTGTAGCGCTGGTGCGGCTCGTGATCCCGAGCTTGAGCCGCGAGAATCCCATCGCCCGTACGGGACCGGCATTGGTTGCAGCGTTCGCTATCCTCGTCGTCAGCGTGGCCGACCTGGATAGCCTGCACTTGGTGGCTACGGTGGGAGTGGTACCGAGCGGATTGCCGGAGCTGACGATACCGCCATTCGATCTCGAGTTGTGGCTGGAACTAGCCCCGGCATCGGCGATGATCGCGTTGGTCGCGTTCGTTGAAAGCTATTCCGTCGGCACCTCGATCGCGACCCGACAACGTACCCGGCTGAATAGCCATCAGGAACTGATTGCATTGGGGGCCGCCAACATCGGTGCAGCGTTCACCGGCGCCTATCCAGTAGCGGGTAGCTTTTCCCGGTCGAGCGTCAACTATCAAGCAGGCGCGCGGACGCCGGTAAGTTCGCTGGTGTGCATGGTCGTCATCGTGCTGACGCTGCTGTTTTTCACGCCGCTGTTTGCGAACCTGCCCCAAGCAACGCTTGCCGCCATCGTCATGGTTTCGGTCACCGGGCTGGTCGACGTATCCTCGATCGCTCGGCATTGGAAAATCTACCGCCAGGATTCGATCACCGAGATCGTCACGCTCTTGACGGTACTCGCATTCGGTGTCGAGACCGGCCTCATCACCGGGGTTGCTCTGTCTATCGCGTTTTTCGTTCGCCAATCCAGCCGCCCGCACATCACGCTCGTGGGCCGCATCGTCAACACCGGACACTTTCGCGCCGTGCGACGCTACGACGTGGAAACCGTCGAACACGTCGCTGCGATTCGCATAGACGAGAACATCTATTTCGCCAACGCCAACAACGTCGAGAGCAAGCTGCAAAAAATCGTCCAGCGCCGACAGCAAACGCGCCACGTCCTATTGGTTTGCAGCGCCGTCAATATCATCGACGTCAGCGGTATCGAGATGCTTCTGCGGTTCAACGACAACCTGCAGGAACTGGGCGTGACGTTGCACCTATCAGACGTCAAGGCAGCGGTCATGGTCCAATTGGAATCGAGCCAGTTTCCGGTCACGCTATCGGGCAGCGTCTTCTTCACGACCGATCAAGCCATGCACGACCTCGCCGAACGCAGCTAAATGGTGTAAAAACAGATAGGTTGCATACAGGCCTTTCTGGCACTTAGGGGGAACATGAAACTCGGCTTAATGCTCGGCTATTCCGGCGCGAACCTGAAAATTCCCTTGGAGAAGGTAAAACTAGCCGAACGCCTCGGCTACGACTCCGTTTGGACAGCCGAGGCCTATGGTTCCGACGCCATCACCCCGCTCGCCTACATCGCCGCACATACCGAGCGCATTCGGCTCGGCACCGGCGTGATACAACTCGCGGGGCGCACGCCCGCCAACGCCGCCATGGCGATGGCCACACTCGATCAACTCGCCGGCGGCAACCGCGTCATCTGCGGCATCGGCGTATCCGGACCGCAGATCGTCGAGGGTTGGTACGGCCAACCCTGGGGGCGACCGTACTACCGCATCAAAGACTACGTCACGATCATGAAGAAGATCTGGGCTCGAGAGGAACCCGTCACCCACGAGGGGCGAGAGATCAGCCTGCCCTACACCGGAGACGGGGCCATGGGCGTTGGCAAGCCTTTGAAGTCGATCCTGCACATGAACCCAGACATCCCCATTTGGCTCGGCACCGGCATGGAATCGACCGTGCGCTTGACCGCGGAAATTGCCGACGGCTGGTTGCCGCTAGGCTACGTACCCGAGTCCGCACATCTTTACGACACCTGGATCGACGAGGGGCTGGAACGCGCAGGCAAGACTCGGGATCAGTTCGAACGCCAAACCGGCACCCAGGTGCAGTTGACCGACGACGTGCAAAGCGCGCTCGATCGACTGAAGCCGGGCATTGCGCTGTACGTCGGCGGCATGGGCCACAAGAGCAAGAACTTCCACAAAGAGATGATGATCCGGCGCGGCTTCGGTGACGCGGCCGAACGCATCCAAGAACTGTACCTCGCCAAGCGCAAGGACGAGGCCATCGCAACGGTACCGGACGAGTTCGTCGATCAGGGCGCATTGGTCGGGCCCAAGTCTCGCATCAAGCGGCGTTTCAAAGATTGGGAAGACAGCGGCGTTACCGGGCTTACGATCGGCGGCGACGAAGAAGCGATACGCTTCATGGCGGAGTGTGCCCGCCTCAATACAGAACCAGCGTAAGGAGGGACGTATGTATCCTGGCAAGTGGGGCATCGAGTTTCCGGACAAAGCCGCGGCGATTCACGCCACAACCGGAGAAACGCTGACCTATGGCGAGCTGAACGAGCGCTCCAATCGTTTCGCTCAGTTCATGTGGGACAAGGGCCTGCGCCGCGGCGATCACATCTGCATTTTCATGGAAAACAACCTGCGCTTTTTCGAGGTCGTCTGGGGCGCTTTCCGTTCCGGCCTGTATTTGACGACCGTCAACCGCTACCTGACCGACGAAGAGGCCGGATACATCGTCGACAACAGCGAGTCGCAGGTGACCGTGGCCTCAAAATATCTCGGCGAGGTCGCACGAAACATCCCCGGTTTCGCGCCAAATTGCCACACCTGGTTGATGGTCGATGGCGTCGAAGACGGCTACACCGCATACGAAGCTGCCATTGCCGAGTACCCCAGCGAGAATTTGGCGGACGAACCGTCCGGTTACTTCATGCTTTACAGCTCCGGCACGACAGGGCGTCCGAAGGGCATCAGCAGGCCGCTACCCGAGAACAAGATCCACGAGGACTCAGGTCCCGTCGGCGCTTTGCAGCGCACGTTGTGGGGTTTCGATGAGAACTCGATATACCTGTCGCCGGCGCCCCTCTACCACTCCGCGCCCATCGGGTTCTGCCATTCGGTGCAGGCGCTCGGCGGCACCGTGATCATGATGCCCAGATTCGATGAGATCGGCGCCCTGCAAGCCATCCAAGACTACAAGGTTACCCACAGCCAGTGGGTGCCGACGATGTTCACCCGCATGTTGAAATTACCCGAAGAGCAACGTACCGGGTTCGACCTGTCATCCCACCGCGTAGCCATCCACGCGGCCGCGCCATGCCCCGCCGGCATCAAGCACAAAATGTTCGACTGGTGGGGACCGATCATCTACGAGTATTACGGCGGTACCGAATTAAACGGATTTACTCATACCACGCCGCAGGAGTGGTTGGACCACCCCGGCACGGTGGGGAAATCGATCTTGGGCGTTATTCATATTTGCGACGACGACGGCAACGACCTGCCCAACGGTGAACCCGGCATGGTCTACTTCGAGCTACCTGAAATGCCGTTCAAGTATCACAGGGACGCAGCCAAGACCAAGGACGCCCAGCATCCCGAGCATTCCAACTGGTCCGCATTGGGCGACGTCGGTTACCTCGACGACGACGGTTTTCTATACCTGACGGATCGCGCGACATTCATGATCATCAGCGGCGGCGTCAACATCTATCCTCAAGAGATCGAGGACGCCATGATCATGCACCCGAGCATTGCCGATGTCGCCGTCGTGGGTGTGCCTAACGAAGAGATGGGCGAGGAAGTCAAGGCGGTCGTGCAACTCGCGGACGGCATCGATCAGAGCCCGGCGATCGCCGAGGAGCTACTCGACTACGCGCGCGAACATATCGCGCACTACAAATGCCCGAGAAGCCTCGATTTCATGGATGAGTTGCCCCGCTTGCCGACCGGCAAGCTCTACAAGCGCCTCATCAAGGATCCGTACTGGGGCAAAACGGGGTCGAAGATCGTTTAGTAGTGGGGTCAGAGCAAAACTCTAGGGTTTTTACTCTGACCCTTTACTCTGACCCCACTACTACTCCTCCAGATGCGCCAACAACAACTCTGTCACGCGCTCGCCGGCTTGATCGGTAACAAAATGCCCGACGCCCACTAGCACTTCGAAGCGATATGCGCCGGTCACGAACTCGGCGGTCGCCTGTGCGGCGACCAATCCCACAGTCGCGTCGGCATCGCCCCAGATATACAGCGTCGGTATCTCCACCTTCGGGACGTTGGGTGCGGCAAGGGCCGAGTCGCCGGTCGCCGCTGCACGGTACCAATTGACCGCCGCATCCAGCGCCTCGTGGTCGTTCAGCACGCTGAGATATGCGCCGACATCGGCATCGGGCACGCCTTGATCCCGCAGCGTGCGGCGCAGCCTGGCAGCATCGTTTTCCAACATCCTCGCAGCGGTATTGGAATCCTGAAAAGCGCGATGGTGTTTAGAACGTTCCGATTGCTTCGCATCCGATCGCAAGGCTTTCGCGAAAGCCGCCGGGTGGGGACGCGACAGCACGGTGAGACTCAGGACGTGCTCTGGATGCAGTGCCGCCAGCAGCCAGGCGAGTTGGCCGCCCCAATCATGCCCGACCACGTGAAAGCGATCGTGACCTAGCGTCGCTGCCATGGCGATCGCATCACCCACCAACATCTCCGTGGCATAGTTCTGCTTACCCAGAGGACGAGCGCGCGCGGAATACCCACGTTGGTTGGGCGCCGCAGCGTGGTAACCGGCCTCGGCCAACGCGGGCAGCTGATAACGCCAGGTGTGGTTGGTCTGGGGAAAGCCGTGCAACATGAGCACCAAGGGAGCGTCGCGCTCGCCCGAGGTTTCTGCATCGAACTCGAATCCGTTGGCCGCGATCAAGACCCCACCTCTGCATTCAGTTCACCAACCCGCAACTCGCCCTCCCGCGTTTGTCCGCCGAGCTCCAGAAAGCGGCGCATGCTTGTCTGTGCGCTGTCGTTGCGCAACAGTCGCTGGAACAGGAAGGATTCTTCGGCGAGCCCCGCCTCAAGGGGTAGGTCCGCACAATTCACTGCCTCTTTCGCGAGCCTGACGGCCTCAACGGGGAACGTCGCGATCCTCTGCGCAAGCTTCTCCACATAGGCGCCGATCTCGCCAGCGTCGAAAATGCGGTTCAAATACCCCCAACGTTCTGCGGTTTCGGCATCGAGGTCGTCGCCGCCGACGATGATCTGCATGGCCCGGCCGCGGCCGACCAGACGCGGTAGCCGCTGCGTGCCGGTACCGCCAGGTAGGATGCCGATGGGTACTTCCATCTGATTGATGATGGTCTTGCCGCGCACGCCAAAGCGCATATCGAAGCTTGCCGACAACTCGCTGCCGCCGCCGCCCACCCGACCTTCGATCTGCGCAATGGTGATCTTGTCCATCGTGCGAAAGCGCTCGCACATCACATGATACGGATTCGGCTCGGGACTCCGTTGCGCCTCATCCTCGACCGGGAACTGAAGAATCGTCTCCACGTCGAAATGCGCCAAGAAAAAATCCGGATCGGCGCTTTTCAACACCACCACCGACAGATTCGAATCGTGTTCGAGTTCCTTGGAAAGTGAGCGAAGTTCCGCATACAGCGGTAGCGTGATGATGTTGATCGGCGGATTGTCCACGGTGATCGTCGCGACGCGGCCGCTAACTTCCACCTTCAGCAACTCGTATTCGTATGCCATCGTCCTTCCCCAGTTTGCAAGTGAAATCCGTGCATCATGATGAGTGCAACACGAGAAATCATCCACCACCCACAGTCAGGTAAACTGGACCAAGTGACGAAACACTTTAGGAGACTCGAGCGACGATGACCGACGTATATATCGGCGTCGGCAGCAATATCGACCCGGCGGTTCATATCGACCTAGCACTGCGTGAAATGCGGTCCAAGTTCGGTCGCCTAGACGTTTCGCGCACCTACCGCAACGCGGCGGTCGGGTTTGTGGGCGAGGATTTTCTCAACCTTGTCGTCGCTTTCGAAAGCGACCGAAAGTTGGCGTCGGTCGTACACGATCTGCTCGAGATCGAACTGCGTATCGGCAAGGATTTCTCGACACCCAGACTGTCGCCGCAAATCATCGATCTCGATCTGTTGCTATTTGGCGACCTGATCCTGCGCACCGATCGACTCGAGATTCCGCGACCCGAAACTCTCACTGCCACGTACTGCCTGCGGCCACTCGCCGAGATGTGTCCAGATCGGGTGCACCCAACCGAAGGCAAAACCTTCAGCGAATTGTGGCGGTCGCACAAAGGTCAACATTTGGAACGGTTCGATTTACCTTGCCCCGACGGGGCCGCATCCGCGGCCGCTGATTGCGAACTCTTCATCGACGACTTGCGCGTAGCGGTCAGACTCGGCGTCGGCGCCGACGAACGCAGCCAACCTCAAGACGTCGCCATTTCCATCGCGTTGGCATTCTCGCAGAAGCCCACCACGTGCGACGATGACGACATTAGCGGAACGGTCGACTACAGCGATGTTTGCGAATCTCTTTCTCGACTGTGCGCTGCGCGCGAGTTCAAGACCATCGAACACCTCACCCAGGTCTGTTTCGACGCAGTCACGCGACTGCTCGCGGGTCGATGTGACCTTACGGTCAGGGTGCAGAAGTGCCATCCACCGATCGCCGACCTTGCAGGCGGTACCACCTTCGTTTTGAAGAGCCGTCGATGAGCGTGTTCCTGGGTCTTGGATCGAACCTAGGAGATCGCACCGAGCATCTCGAAAATGCGCTGACCGCACTCGTGCAACATCCGCGCCTCGAACTACAGAAGCTATCGACCACCTACGAGTCGCACGCGTTGCTGCCACCCAACGCGCCAAGCGACTGGGACAGATCCTACTGCAACCTCGTCGCGATGCTGAAGACCGACCTCGAACCTGCCGAACTACTTGCCGTCACTCAAGATATAGAACGGCGCCTGGGACGCTGCCAAGCAGAGACATGGGCGCCCAGAATCATCGACATCGACATCATTCTATGCGGAGACCGGGTGGTGGCGACCGACCATCTGCACGTTCCACACCGCCAAGCAGCAAATCGTCCTTTCGTTCTATCACCCCTCGCGGAAATCGCGCCCGGACTCGAAATTCCAGGCACCGGCAAAACCGTATTGCAACTTCACCGAGCGCTGAGCGCAAATCTGCCTGCATGGATGGCGGTCGTGAACGTGACGCCGGATTCGTTCGCCGACGAGTCGCAACGGTTCAATCCCGAAACGTTGAGAGGCTGGGCCGTGCCAGAAGCCAACTATATCGACATAGGCGCTGAGTCGACGCGCCCCGGTGCAGAGCCAATCGCCCCCGCGAAGGAGTGGCAGCGCCTCTCACCGATGCTGCAACACGTGCAAGATGCGTTTGGAGACAGACGGGTCAAACCCAAGATCAGCATCGACACGCGCAACGTCGAAACCGCCTCTCGAGCACTGGAGGCCGGTGTCGACGTCATCAACGATGTCACCGGGCTCGCCGATCCCGCGATGGTCGAACGACTCGCCGCGGCCGACTGCGATGTCGTGGTCATGCACAGCCTCAGCGTGCCGGCCGACCCGAACCTCAATCTGCCACCGGCAGCCGATCCGGTGCGCTGGGTGCTCGAGTGGTGCGATGCCAAGCTCGAATCCCTCGAACGTCACGGCCTCTCTATCGATCGCATCATCGTCGATCCGGGCGTCGGTTTTGGTAAGTCGGCAAGCCAATCGTTGCAACTCATCAGGCGCGCCGACGAGTTTACCGCCCTGCCCTGTAGAATCCTGTTTGGCCATAGCCGCAAGTCATACCTCAAAACCGTGACAACGCTTCCACCACAGGACAGGGATATCGAAACGCTGGCAGTATCTGCGCGCCTCATCGATCGCGACGTCGATATCCTGCGCGTGCACAACGTCGAGGCTCATAGGCGGTTCTACCGAGCGATCAGCAAAATCTGACAAGCCGGGCATCAGCTAATTGCGTTATCTTGCATAATGAGGGCAACACTGGGAGGGTCGCGTCATGGAAGCCATGCATAAAACCATCGTCGAGCGCATAGACGCGCTGGCCGACACCCTGCTGGACGTATCACACTCGATCCACGCGCATCCGGAGTTGGCTTTCCAGGAGCGCCATGCCTGTGAACTCTTGAGCACTACACTCAACGCTCACGACCTGCCTACCGAGACGGGCGTATTTACCCTCGAGACGGCATTCGAGGCCCAGATCAATGCCGTTCAGCCCGGCCCCACAGTCGCACTGCTGGCCGAATACGATGCGTTGCCGGGTATCGGCCACAGCTGCGGGCACAACTTGATCGCAACAGCCGCCCTGGGCGCGACGCTGGGCCTGCAGGCCGTTCAGGAACAACTGCCGGGCAAGGTACGCTTGATCGGCACGCCCGCAGAAGAAAGAGGCGGCGGCAAGGAATTGATGGCGCGAGCGGGGGCCTTCGACGGCGTCGATGCGGCCATGATGATGCATCCAGCCGGTGTCAACCTGGCCACCATGCCCTGTATCTGCGTTGCTGAGGTAGAAGTCATTTACCATGGCCGCTCCGCACATGCTTCCGCCATGCCGCACAAGGGTATCAACGCACTGGATGGCTTGTTGCTCGCATACCAGGCAATCTCCAATCTCCGGCAACACATTCGCGACAGCGAACGCATCCACGGCATCGTGACGGAAGGGGGACAAGCTCCCAACATCGTTCCCGACCGCGCCGCGGGGGACTTCTATGTCCGGGCTGTGAATGAGAAAGCCTTGGCCGCGCTGAAACCCCGTGTGCAAGCTTGTTTCGAAGCCGGCGCAAAAGCCAGCGGCTGCGAGGTCGAGGTCAACTGGGCTAATGTCGACTACCTCGATCTCAAAACCAACTGGCCGCTCGCGGAAAACTTTCAGCGCCACGCGGAAACGTTGGGCCGTGAGTTCATGGAGTGGAAAGAACTGGGCGGCGCCGGCAGCACAGACATGGGCAACGTGAGCCACCGGTTGCCTTCCATCCATCCCATGCTGGCGGCCGCACCATCGAACGTCGTCATACACAACCCCGAGTTCGCCAAGTGGGCAGGGTCCGAAATGGGCGACGCTGCCGCACTCGATGGGGCTAAAGCCCTAGCGTTGACGGCAGCGGACTACCTTTTGGATGCCGATCTACAGGCATCCAGCGCCAAGGCGTTCGAGGTATCCAAAGGGCTCGGCTAGTGCCCGCAATCGTTGCGGATCCCGGAGCGGTCACGCCCGCATGGTTGACCGAGGTGTTGGCGCACGCCGGGTTTCAATGCGAGGTTGCCGAGTTCTCCGCCGCGACCATCGGCACGGGTCAGGTCGGACACAATGTTCGCTTCACGCTGCGCTACGGCGTAGGTAGCGGACCGGCATCGATCGTCGGCAAATTCATGTCGGAGGATGCGGTCAGCAGGGCAACGGGCATCGCGCAGAACACCTACATCAAAGAGGTCCGGTTCTACCGGGAACTGTTGCCAACCCTGGACGTACAGACGCCGCGCCCCCTGTTCACCGACATCGACCCGGAAACCCACGAATTCTGCCTGCTGATGCAGGATCTGACACCCGCGGTGCAGGGCAATCAGATAGCCGGCTGCAGCGCACGGGACGCGGCGATTGCCCTAACCGAACTCGCCAACCTCCATGGCCCGCGCTGGGCGGATCCTTCGTTGCACCGATACGATTGGATGGTACCAACGGACGAGGCGACCGCCGAGCTAGGCGCAGCGATGTATGCGCAGTTTCTTCCCGGGTTTGCCGATCGTTATCGGCAGCGTCTATCGGCTGAGCATCTAGCGGTGGCAGAGCAGTTTGCTGGCAGTTTCCAACAGTGGTCGCTCGGCCACGACGGACCCGTCACCGTTACGCACGGCGACTATCGGCTCGACAACATGCTCTTCGGCGGACCCTATCCGGTCGCCATCGTCGATTGGCAGACCGTGCACATCGGTGCAGGCGCTTCGGATCTGGCCTACTTCCTGGGTGCCGGTCTCAACATCGCGGACCGACGCCGATACGAACAACGGATGGTGCGCCACTACCACGATGCGCTGCTGCACAAAGGTGTGGGTGACTACGAGTTCGAGGCTTGCTGGGACGATTATCGACGCTACAGCTTCAGCGGCCTATTGATGGCCGTGTTTGCTTCGATGATGGTCGGTCAGACCGAACGCGGCGACGACATGTTCGTCGCCATGGCATCCCGCCACGCCCAGCAAGCCATCGACCTCGACGCCTTCGAATTTCTGAGTTAGCTTTGTTACCACATGTTCTCGGTTGAGATGTCGTGAGTAGAGTCGCTAACCAACGAGCCCGGCAAACGAAAACAGCGGCATATCTGGCGCTGGCTTTGACCATCGGCGCGATCGCCTCGCCATTGCGAGCGGCTGAAGGGTCGGTGCAAGAGGACACTGGACGGTTGCGCCTGGCTTCAAGTAGCGACCTTGAAACTGCGTTCGCCAAATGCGGGTTCGACGACCCCCCCAACGTACTGGACGGCTCTACCGCCAATCAAAGTGACCTGGCCCGGCTGGCAGACGCAATCACGTCATACATGCAGAGCATGCAGGCATCGCTGCAATGTCTCGACGTTACGGAGCAGGACCTGAAAGACGGGTTGTCCGAGAGCCAACGCTCCACGATAAGCACCATCTACAACAACGGCATTGACCAGATGGATTTTGTCGCGAAGGAATACAACAGACAGCTGCGCATTTTCCGCTTGTCGGACCGAACCTATACGCCCTTGGACGTACCTTTCTAGTGCATGTCGTCATCGCAACGCCGTCGACTTAATGAGCCAACTTCAAGAAACGCAGAGAAGGATCGCGGAATGAACGCCAAAGGCAGCATCGAAGAGACGACAGTCAAGAAACGCGAACGCATCAGGGCCAAACCGGTCCCGGGAGAGGGCGAAGACGGCCTGTTTACGGAGTCGTGGTTTCCCGTGTGCATGTCGAGCGAGGTACTACCCGGCCGGGTCATCGGACGCTCGTTTCTCGATGGCCGTATCGTGATCTTCCGCGGTGAAGACGAGGTGGCTCGCGTGTTTTCGGCTTTCTGCCCCCACCTCGGCGCCGATCTCGCCGCCGGCAAGGTGGTGGGCAATCGCATTCAGTGCGGTTTCCACCATTGGGAATACAACACCGACGGCTGGTGCGAAAAGACCGGATTGGGCGATCCGCCGCCTAAGACGGCGTGTCTTTACAAGTTTCATACGGTTGAGAAGTTCGGGCTCGTCTGGGCGTTCAACGGCGACGAACCCTGGTGGGAGATTCCGGAGTATCCGAAGGCCGAGGAGGAAATTTCGTTCAGCGTAAGCTACGACGTCCCGGTCTTGCCGGTAGATCCCTGGGTCGTCTGCGCCAACACACCCGACTGGCAACATCTGAAGGCCGTCCATCGACTCGAATTCGATCACGAATGGCTCTTTGATACGATCGATTGGACGGACCATTCCATGGAATACGACCTGGAAGCCAAGCTTGACCAAGGTGAGGGGCCGCCGTTGAACGCGCGGGTCGGCATCTACGGCACCAGCTTTTTTCGCCTCCACGGCGAGTTCATGGGTCAATGGATTGCGGCATTGACCGCCTTCCATCTCGTCGCGCCGGGCCGGACCCAGGTCTACTATTCGCTGGGGACGACCAAGAGTGACGGTAGCCCCGAAGACGACGCGCGGGTCGCCATGACCCACGACCTACTTTTTCGCCTCGGCAAGAGCATCATCACCGACGACCGCCCGATCCTACATTCGCTTAGATATACACCCGGCGTAATGACGAAATCGGACAGGGCCCTCGCAAAGTACCTCAGCATGGTTCGAAACTTCCCGCGATCCCACGATTCGTCGGATTTCATCAAGTAACCGGAATAAGGATTGGACAAATGGCAAAACCGGGACAAGTTCAACATTTCAACAAACCGTTGGAAGACAGCTTCGGATTTTCGGCTATCGTGCACGCCAACGGCCTGTTGCACCTCGCGGGCATCATCTCCATTGACGACAAGGCGGAGGTCTTCGCGCCGGGCGACATGGCTGCTCAAATCGACCGAATCTACGACATCATGGAAGAGACGCTGGCGAAAAACGGAGCGACACTCGAACACGTGGTCAACGAAGTGATGTACACCACCGACATGGGCAAGCTATTGGAAGCGATTCCGACGCGCGCCAACCGTTATTCAGGCTACGCCAACCCGGCGACCACAGCGGTGCAAATATCGGCGCTCGCGTTTCCGGACGCCATGCTCGAGGTTCAGGTCACCGCGCAACTCGATGGAGAGGAATGGTCGCCGGACCTAGCACCGCTGGGCTCACCTGTGTCGTGATGCGGTGCGCGGATAGTGCCCTATCCGACGATCGAGTGGCCGCAAGAGGTTGACGAATGCACATCTGGCTGTTCGGTTACGGTTCGCTGATCTGGCGCCCGGAGATCGATTTCATCGATCGACGCCCCGCCCGCCTTTACGGTTGGGTGCGGCGCTTCTGGCAAGGCTCACACGATCATCGCGGACTACCCGACAATCCTGGCCGTGTCGTCACGCTGGTCGCCGAGGATGGTCACTGCGACGGCATGGCCTATCTGGTCGACAAAGAGTTCGCCGAAGCCACCTTCGACGCCTTGGACTACCGTGAAAAAAACGGCTACCAACGCATCGAGGCCGAAATTCAGTTCACGAACCGCGACACCGCGGCGAGTCTCGTGTACATCGCGCCGCTCGGCAACCATGCTTTCCTAGGACCGGCATCGCTTGAAGAGATGGCCGCGCAAATTCAGCGTTGCGAGGGCCCAAGCGGGCGCAACGACGACTACCTGTTCGATCTTGCCGATGCCCTGCGCGCGCTTGACGCTGAAGACGACCATGTGTTCGAGTTGGAGTCGGCGGTCAAGGCGGCGACGTTTGGGGAGACTTGATTTTTGAACATAACATTCAGCGACGAGCACGAGCTCTTCCGGGAGGAGGTTCGCGCGTTCCTCGACGCCGCGCTGACCGAGGAGTTGCGAACGGCACAACGATTCTGCCCAGGCATATTCCTCGATTACGAACACAACATCCGCTGGCACAAGATCTTGTTCGAGAAAGGCTGGATTGCGCCGTCTTGGCCCAAGCAATACGGCGGCACCGGCTGGGACCTGACCCAGAAATACATCTGGTCCACCGAGACCACGCTCGCCGGCGCGCCGAGCCTGGCGCCCATGGGGTTGGGCATGTGCGGCCCGATGTTGATTGGGCACGGCACCGAGGAGCAGCAGCGGACTTACCTGCCCCGCATCCTCTCCGGGGAAGATTATTGGTGCCAAGGCTACTCGGAACCCGGATCCGGGTCGGACCTCGCCTCGCTGAAATTAAGAGCGGCAAGCGACGGCGATCATTTTCGGCTCAACGGTTCGAAAATCTGGACGACCCACGCCCACTTCGCAAATCGCATGTTCTGTTTGGTCCGAACGAACGACACGGGTAAACCCCAAGAGGGCATCACATTCCTGCTGCTCGACATGAACACGCCCGGCATAACGGTTGAACCGATCGTTTTTGCGTCGGGCACCCACGAAGTGAATCAGGTGTTCTTCGAGAACGTACGCGTGCCCAAGACCAATGTCATCGGGCGCGTTCATCAAGGTTGGACAGTCGCCAAGTACCTGTTGGAGTTCGAACGCGGGGGTGGGGGTTCGGCCGCACACCAGACCGCGCTCGCACGGCTCAAGCATCTCGCCAGCCAGCAAAACCAAGACGGCCGGACGCTGCTGGACGACGCGGATTTCAAACGTAGGCTGGATACCACCGAGGTGAACCTGCAAGCCATTCAATTCACCGAGTTTCGCATCATGGCGGCACTGTCGAAGGGACAAAACCCGGGTCCGGAGTCTTCCATCATGAAGAATTTCGGCGCGGCTATCGGTCAACGCTTGACCGAGCTGGCTATAGAAACCATGGGCTTTTACATCGCACCGGACCAACCGGAGGCGCGGACGGCCGGACAAAACGTGCCCGCCATCGGTACCGCGGACGGCGTCGCGGTGTTCCCGCGCTACTTCAATCTGCGGGCCAGCTCAATTGCCGGCGGAAGCAACGAAGTGCAAAAGAACATCGTCGCGAAGTTAGTCTTAGGACTGTAGCGAGATGATTTATGATGCAAACGAGACGTCTAACACTGGAGGGAGTTGTGGAAGAACTGGTACTGCGTGAAGATCAAGATGGGCTGGCCATCCTGACGCTGAATCGACCGGATGCGTTGAATGCGCTAAGCCCGAACCTGTTCGTCGAACTGCGTAGCCACATCGACGCCATCGCCGCGGACATAGAAGGCATCGGTTGCGTCATCCTTTGTGGCAAAGGCCGCTCGTTCTCGGCTGGTAACGATCTCAAAGCCATTCAAGCGGGCGAAGCAGCGCCTAGTCGGCACTTCCAAGCGGAGACGCTGGAAGCCATCGAGCGGATGCCGCAACCCGTCATCGCTGCCGTGCAAGGTCATTGTTACACAGGCTCGCTGGAGTTGGCGCTAGCCTGCGACTTGCTGGTGGCGGCAGAGAACGCCAAGTTTTCCGATACGCACGGTAAATGGGGCATGTCGCCGTCCTGGGGTATGAGCCAGCGATTACCCAGACGAGTCGGCCTGCTGACGGCCAAGGAGATGATGTTCAGCGGCCGCGTCGTCGACGGTCGAGAAGCGGCCGCCATTGGGCTCGCCAACCGCTGCGTGGCCGACGCCGAGCTCATGGATGCGACGGTCGCCATGGCGCGCGGCTTTCTCGAGAACTCCTGGTTCACCCTGCGTGCCGACAAGATGTTGGTCAACCAAGGACTCAACTACACATTGGCAGATGGGCTCGATTTCGAGCGAGAGAACAGCCCGGGGCGCGGGCCGGATCTAGAGGAACGCCTCAAACAGTTCGGAGGCTAGTG
>CBDTZM010000007.1:0-16016 GCA_965364915.1 uncultured Pseudomonadales bacterium
TCCCGGCGCCGAGCGTCTTTGGTACGTGGCGGATGCGTTCCGTGCCGGCTGGTCGGTGCAAGAGGTGAGGGAGCAGACGGCAATCGATCCGTGGTTTCTTGCTGAGATAGAGGATCTGGTGGCGACCGAACAGGATCTCGTGTCGAGGCGCGTCGATGACTTGGATGCACAGCAGTGGTACGCGCTCAAGCGCAAGGGCTTCTCCGACAGCCGCCTGGCGGTGTTGTTGGAATCTACCGAAAACGCGGTACGCAGGGCCCGCCAATCTCACGGGATCAAACCGGTGTTTCGCCGGGTCGACACTTGTGCGGCGGAGTTTCCGACCGCGTCGGCCTACTTGTATTCCACGTACGAGGAAGAGTGTGAAGCCGAACCGTCCGACAACAAGAAGATCATGGTGCTCGGCGGTGGTCCCAACCGCATAGGCCAAGGTATAGAGTTCGACTATTGTTGTGTCCACGCCTCCCTCGCAATGCGCGAGGATGGCTACGAGACCATCATGGTCAATTGCAATCCGGAGACGGTCTCGACCGACTACGACATCTCGGATCGCCTGTACTTCGAACCGGTCACACTCGAAGACGTGCTCGCCATCGTAGAGGTGGAGCAACCGTCCGGCGTCATCGTGCAGTTCGGCGGCCAGACGCCGCTCAAGCTCGTAGAGCATCTCGAGCGGGAAGGGGTGCCGATCATCGGCACCAGCCCCGATGCCATCGATCGGGCGGAGAATCGCCAGCGCTTCCAGGCATTGATCGAGAAGCTGAATTTGCGCCAGCCGTCCAACTGCACCGCGACCGGCATTGAAGATGGGGTGGCAGGGGCGCGCGAGATTGGCTATCCGATCGTCGTGCGACCGTCCTATGTATTGGGTGGACGGGCCATGGAGATCGTATATAACGAAGAAGAACTCAAACGCTACCTGCAGAATGCGGTAGACGTCTCCAACGACTCGCCCGTGTTGTTGGACCGATTTTTAGATCAGGCCGTCGAGGTCGATGTCGATGCGGTGAGCGACGGTGAACGAGTCGTAATCGGCGCGATCATGGAACACATCGAACAAGCGGGTGTGCATTCCGGAGATTCGGCGTGCGCGTTACCGCCCCACCAACTCGATGGCGCCATTCAAGACCGCATTCGGGAACAGGTCAAAGCGATGGCGCTCGAGCTCGGTGTGATCGGTCTGATGAACGTGCAATTGGCGGTGCAAGGCACCGATATTTTTGTCTTGGAAGTGAACCCGCGGGCTTCGAGGACCGTGCCGTTCGTCTCCAAGTGCATCGGTGTCTCACTCGCCAAGATCGCGGCTCGTTGTATGGCAGGGACCAGCCTCGAAGCGCAGAACTTTGTCGATGAAGTGATTCCAAAGCGCATCAACGTCAAGGAATCGGTATTTCCTTTCAACAAGTTTCCGGGTGTCGACCCCATTTTGGGGCCCGAGATGAAGTCGACAGGAGAGGTCATGGGCGTGGGCGACAGTTTCGGTGAGGCGTTCGCCAAAGCCTCGCTGGCGGCCGGCGAATCGATACCCAACGGTGGCCGCGCTTTCATCAGTGTCAAAGAGTCGGACAAACCGATGACCGTGCCGCTGGGACGTGAGTTGTTCGAGCTTGGCTTCAAGCTAGTCGCTACGCGCGGTACGGCGCGGGTATTGAACGCCGCCGACATCGAATGTGAGGTCGTCAACAAGGTGACCGAGGGCCGACCCGACGTCGCCGATATGCTCAAGAACGAACAAATCGATTTGATCGTCAACACCACCGAAGGCCGCCAGTCGATTGCCGATTCGGCAGTCATTCGGCGACTCGCGCTGCAGAACAAAGTGTGTTACACCACCACCTTGGCGGGCGGTGAAGCGTTTTGCATCGCCATCCGCCACCAACGCGGCGAAGATGGCTCGGACACCGGCGGCGAGATCACGGTACGTTGTCTTCAGGATCTTCACGCGCAGTTGCTTGACTAGAGTCTCAACAAGACGCGTAACACATGTCGAATCCAATGACCGTTGAGGGTGAAGGCGCACTTCGCGAAGAACTGCAGCACCGCAAGACGACTTTGCGCCAACAGATTACCCAGGATATCGCCGAAGCCCGGGAACATGGCGATCTAAAGGAAAATGCCGAATACCATGCGGCTCGGGAGCAGCAGGGTTTCAATGAAGGTCGTATTCAGGAAATCGAGAGCAGGCTCGCCGACGCCCAGGTGATCGACATCGGCAAGATTCCGGCTGGCGACAAAGTGATTTTTGGTACTACCGTGACATTGATCGATGTCGAAACCGGTGATGAGGTTTGTTACAAGATCGTCGGTGAAGATGAGGCGGACCTCAAGAAGGGTAAGATCTCCGTCATGTCACCGATTGCGCGCGCGATTGTCGGCAAGATCGTAGGCGACGCAGCCGTCGTCACGACACCGAGCGGCGAAGCGCAGTACGAGATCCAGGCGGTCGAATACGCTTAAGCGCCGTAGCGCTGCACGTTGGACAGCTTTACGTTGGGTTTTGGGTTCTCCCGATAGAGTACGATGATCTTGCCGATCTTCTGCACGATGTTGGCATCGCAGCGGGCCGCCAGCGCCTCTCCGAGACGCGCTCGGTCGTCGCGAGATGCGAGGCTAATGCGGACCTTGATGAGTTCGTGATCGGTCAGTGCGCGATTCACTTCGATCGCGACGTTGTCGGTGAGTCCTTGACCGCCGACCGTGACTATTGAGTCGAGGTGATGGGCAATCTGCCGGAAGCGTTTGGTCAATTTGGCATTCAGCACATGTTTCCTCTTTTACAAAAACGCTAGCGATCGTGGCAAAACGTAGCAGATCCAGCGAACGCTGGTTGCAGCGGCAACGGCGTGATGCCTTCGTCAAACGTGCCCGCCGAGACGGGCGCGTGTCCCGTGCGCACTACAAGTTGCAACAACTCGACGAGCGCTTCAAGTTGCTTGGCAAGCATTCGCAAGTGCTCGAGCTTGGGGCAGCACCAGGGGGTTGGACCGACTACCTTGGCGAGCACTTGACCGAGGGGCGGGTCATCGCGGTCGATCCGTTGCCGGTCACTGTCAGCGGCAACAACATCGTGGTCCTCGATGGACGGATTGGCGATCCGCGGATTGACGCGCAGCTGTCGGAGTTGCTGCAAAACCAGGACACTGGAAGAAAAACCGGTTTGGACCTTGTTTTATCGGATATGGCCCCCAATGTCTCCGGTGTGCGGGTTGCCGACCAGGCGCGGACCATGGAACTGGTGGAGCTGGCGACCGACGCGGCGCTGGAGTGGTTGAAACCCGGCGGCGCTTTTGTGGTCAAAATGACCCAAGGAGATGGTGTCGAAACTTGGCTCGAACAGGCTAAACGGCACTTCGCCAAGGTCAATCTGGTCAAACCGGCTGCCTCACGGCCAGATTCCCGGGAAAACTATGCGGTAGCGCGGGGTTTCCGGCAACAATCACGCTAGTTGTGAGGTTAGGGTTGTGAGAAGTAGGCGATTGGCGCGTCCCTTGCGTGTGGTGTAGGCTTCAGTCAGGCCCGTCGAGGGGTCTCAAATGCGATCAGACTCGAGTTTTTTACGGGTCTAAGAGAGGGTAAGCCCTTGTCAGATATGGGAAAAAACCTACTGTTGTGGTTGATCATCGCCGCCGTATTGCTGACGGTGTTCAACAACTTCAATGTTACCCCCGAACCCGAGCAAATCAGCTATTCGGAGTTCCTCGACCAGGTACGCCTGGACGAAGTGCACCGGGTGGTCATCGGTGATGGCCTCATCAATGGCGTGCGCAAATCCGGCGACGAGTTTCGGGTGGTACGCCCGGATGTGCACGACCCGAAACTCTTGGATGACTTGTACAACCACCAGGTAGAGATCACCGGCAAGGAGCCCGAAAGACAGAGCTTCTGGGCACAGCTACTCATTGCGAGCTTCCCGATCCTGATCATCATTGCGGTGTTCATGTTGTTCATGCGCCAGATGCAAGGCGGTGCCGGGGGCCGCGGCGGGCCGATGGCATTTGGCAAGAGCAAGGCGCGCCTGTTGTCGGAAGATCAAATCAAGACCACCTTCGCCGATGTCGCTGGCGTGGACGAGGCCAAAGATGACGTCCAGGAATTAGTGGAGTTCCTGCGCGACCCGGGCAAATTTCAGCGCCTCGGGGGCCGCATTCCGCGGGGTATTCTCATGGTCGGGGCGCCGGGTACCGGTAAGACCTTGCTGGCCAAGGCCATCGCCGGTGAAGCCAAGGTGCCGTTTTTCTCCATATCCGGATCGGATTTCGTCGAGATGTTCGTCGGTGTCGGCGCGTCGCGGGTGCGCGACATGTTCGAGCAAGCTAAAAAACAAGCGCCCTGCATCATCTTCATCGACGAGATAGATGCGGTAGGACGTCATCGCGGCGCCGGTTTAGGCGGCGGTCATGACGAACGCGAGCAGACCCTCAACCAGTTACTGGTCGAGATGGACGGCTTTGAGCCGAACGATGGCATCATCGTCATCGCGGCGACCAACCGCCCGGATGTGCTGGACCCTGCGTTGCTGCGTCCGGGACGTTTCGATCGGCAGGTCGTCGTCAGCCTGCCGGACATTCGCGGCCGCGAGCAGATTCTCAAGGTGCACATGCGTAAAGTTCCGCTCGCCGACGACGTGGAGCCCAACATTATCGCCCGCGGAACGCCGGGATTCTCCGGTGCGGATCTCGCGAATCTTGTCAATGAAGCAGCATTGTTTGCGGCTCGTGGCGGCAAGCGCCTGGTTGAGATGGACCAGTTCGAGTTCGCCAAGGACAAGATCATGATGGGCGCCGAACGCAAGTCCATGGTCATGTCCGAGGCGGAGAAGCGCAATACTGCCTATCACGAAGCCGGTCATGCCATCGTTGGCAAGCTCATACCCGGCCACGACCCGGTGTACAAGGTTACGATCATTCCCCGAGGCCGCGCATTGGGCGTGACGATGTTTCTGCCGGTAGAAGATCGGTACAGCTTGAGCCGGCAGTTGATCAAGGCACAGATATGCGGGCTGTTCGGCGGGCGTATTGCCGAGGAATTGATCTTGGGCCCGGACATGGTGACGACCGGCGCGTCCAACGACATCGAGCGTGCAACCGAGTTGGCCCGCAACATGGTGACCAAGTGGGGGCTTTCCGACAAACTCGGCCCGCTCAAGTACGATGAAGATGATGGCGAGGTGTTCCTGGGCATGTCGGCAGGTGTCAAGGCCAAGCCGCTTTCGGACGAGACCGCCCAGGCCATCGACCAGGAAATACGTGCGATCATCGACGGTTGTTACGCGGAAGCAAAACGCTTGCTGACCGAGAACGAAGACAAGCTGCACATGATGGCCGATGCCCTCATGGAATATGAAACGCTGTTGCCTGAACAGATCGACGACATCATGGCCGGCGCCAAGCCGCGCGCCCCCGAGCCGCCCAAATCCGGAACGGACTCAGCATCGGCCGGCGACGCAACGCCCATTGGTGGCCCGGCCGAGGAACACTAGTCCCTAACAGCCGGCTCGATCAGGAACGTTTTAGATGGGTAGAAAGTACTTCGGTACCGATGGCATACGTGGTCCGGTTGGCCAGTTCCCAATTACCCCGGAATTCTGCCTACGCCTAGGCTGGGCAGTTGGCAAAGTGTTCGCGCGCCATGGCGACTGCCACATCCTGATCGGCAAGGACACGCGCATTTCCGGCTATATGCTCGAATCGGTGTTGGAGTCGGGGCTGGCTTCTGCCGGCGCTGACGTCAGCTTGATGGGGCCGATGCCGACACCGGCCATCGCCTACCTGACGCGCACCCTGCGCGCCGATGCCGGCATTGTGATTAGCGCCTCCCACAATCCGTACTTCGACAACGGCATCAAGTTTTTTGATGGCAATGGCAACAAGTTGCACGACGACATCGAGTTGGAGATCGAAGCTCAGCTGGATGTCGACATGGCATGTGTGGCCTCGGACCAGCTAGGTAAGGCTCAGCGGTTGCCGGACGCTGCAGGTCGCTACATCGAGTTCTGCAAGGCGACGGTCAATCGAGGCCTCCGACTACGGGGTCTGCACGTTGTTCTCGACTGCGCCCATGGCGCGACTTACCACGTTGCCCCCGGCGTTTTTGAAGAACTCGGGGCCGAGATCACCGTCATCGGGGCCGAGCCGGACGGCGTGAACATCAACGATGGGTACGGGTCCACCAATCCCGAAAGGCTGGTGCAAGAGGTGCTCGCACGCCAAGCCGACGTGGGCGTTGCCTTCGACGGTGACGGCGATCGGGTGATGATGGTCGACCATCTCGGCGAGATCGTCGATGGCGACGAATTGCTTTACATCATCGCCAATCACCGCGCCCAGGCAGGCACGCTGAGCGGCGGGGTGGTCGGCACCGTGATGACCAACTTCGGTCTGGAGCGCGCCCTTGGCGGTCTGGGTATCCCGTTCGTGCGCGCTCAGGTCGGTGACCGGTATGTATTGGAATCTTTGCATGAGCAGGGTTGGAAAGTTGGCGGCGAAGCTTCAGGCCACATCATGTGCCTCGACGTTACGACGACCGGCGACGGCATAGTGGCTGCCTTGCAGGCGCTGGTGCCTTTGGTGGAGTCCGGCAAGACGCTCCATGAACTGAAGCGCGGCATGACTAAGGTACCGCAAACCATGGTCAACGTTGCGGTACCCGATCCCGCTGCCGTGGCCGTTTGCGAAAAGGTCACCGAGGCGGCCATTGCAGAGGAACGGGCGCTGAATGGTCAGGGTCGCATACTCATCAGGCCTTCGGGGACCGAACCGGTGATACGCGTCATGGTCGAGGGTGACGATGACGTCTTGGTCGCGGGCATTGCGCGCAACTTGGCGAAAGTCGTGGAGGACCAGGCCTGACCCCACCTATTTGCCTACTTTCTGCCGATAGGAGGGAAATTGGACCTGACTCCATCTCGCGTATAACATTGCGCGCCCCGTAAAACGGTCACGAACGATATGCGGCCACCCATCGTGGCGGGCAATTGGAAGATGTACGGATCCAAGGACCGTGTAGAGCGGTTTGCGGCGGCGCTGCAGGCTGCGGATCTGGATGCTGGCGTCCAATTGTTGGTGTTTCCCCCCATCGCCTACCTGCAAGGATTTGCGGCTAGTCTCGCGGGGCACGGCGCCGAGCTTGGAGCGCAAGATCTGCACGTTGAGCAGGAAGGCGCGTTTACCGGGGAGGTCTCGGGAACGATGATCGCCGAACTGGGCGGACGTTGGGCTTTGACGGGGCATTCGGAACGGCGCCAGCATCAAGCCGAAAGCGACGCGTTGGTCGCGGCCAAGTTCGCAGCGGCGCTAGACGCGGGATTGACGCCGATAGTCTGTGTTGGCGAAACGCTTGCCGAGCGTGAAGCAGGGGCTGCGATAGAGGTCGTCACGCGCCAATTAGATGCGGTGGTGGCGCTGGTCGGGGCCGAACGGCTAGGACTTGGTGTTGTTGCCTACGAACCGGTTTGGGCCATTGGCACGGGCAAGACCGCTGCCCCGGATCAGGCGCAGGAGATGCATCGCGCGATACGGGATCGGGTGCGTAGCGCCCACGACGAGGCAACGAGCCGCACTTTGCGGATTTTATACGGCGGAAGCGTCAAGCCGGACAACGCGGCAGGACTGTTCTGCCAGGACGATATCGATGGCGCGCTCGTCGGAGGCGCCTCGCTTGAAGCGGACAGCTTTCTCGAGATTGCTGCCGCCGCGATTGTGACCACTTGAGAGAGAGTGTTATGACGACTTTTGAAACCGTATTACTCATGCTGTTGGTTGTGGACGCCATCGCTTTGGGCGGATTGGTCCTATTGCAGCAGGGACGCGGCGCGGACGTTGGCGCGGCGTTTGGTGCCGGCACCTCGAACACCATGTTTGGCGGTGCGAGCGGGGCTTCGTTTCTGACCAAGGTCACCGTCTGGCTGGCTATCGGCTTCTTCTTTATTTCGTTTGGACTAGCCTATTCCGCCAAGGAACGGGCGGCCGCGGCGGACAGTATTGGTATCCCCAGCGTGTCGACGCCAGTCGAGGACCCGGAACAATTGACTCCCGAAGAGGAGGGTGTAGATTCCGATATCCCGGACGTCTAGTGCGCATGCCGAAGTGGTGAAATTGGTAGACACGCTACCTTGAGGGGGTAGTGGGCGAAAGCCCGTGCGAGTTCGAGTCTCGCCTTCGGCACCAACACCAGATTCTATGGGTGTAACTCCTTGACCGCCCAACAAAAATACCCGCGTTCAGTGGTTGCGGGGCCGAAATCACGTCCCTATACTTCGCACCCTTGCTGATGCGGGGTGGAGCAGTCTGGTAGCTCGTCGGGCTCATAACCCGAAGGTCGTGGGTTCAAATCCTGCCCCCGCTACCAAAGGAGTCTAATAGCCCCTGGTCGGGGCTTTTTAGTACGCATCATCAGCAAAGTCGACTTGAGCGTAGCGATGGTGCGTTGGTCCATGAGGTGGCTGACCCGTATCGCTGGGCGCCCGCCGTTGGACGAGTTGTATGACGTTGGTTTTTTGGGAATGGGCGCATGCCCATTTTTTATTGGTTGATTGTGAGTCGTGAATCGTACGGAACAGAAAGTCGAAGCGCTTTTGAGAATGACAGTCGAAGGCATGGGCTGTGAAATTTGGGGTGTCGAATTTTTGTCGCAAGGCAGACATTCGAAACTCAGGTTGTACATCGACAAAGCCGATGGCGTGTCGATAGACGATTGCGAAAAAGTTAGCCGCCTGGTGAGCGATGTTCTCGACGTCGAAAACATGTTTACCAAGGGCTACACGCTGGAAGTGTCGTCGCCTGGCATGGATCGTATTTTGTTCAATGCAGAGCAGTACGAGTCCCATGTCGGCGAGACCGTAGATGTGCGACTGAATTTCCCGTTAGAAGGAAAGAAGCGTGTCGTTGGATTGCTGGCAGGCGTTGAGAACGCGGAAGCCATCGTCCAGGCAGACGGCGAAGAGTACGTGCTGCCGTTGGAAAATGTACAGCGGGCAAGAATAGTCCCGCAATTTGATTGAGGAACATCGAACAACATGAGTAAAGAAATCCTCTTAGTGGTGGACTCGGTCTCCCACGAGAAGGGCGTTCCTAAAGACGTCATTTTTGACGCGATAGAAAGCGCGCTGGCGATGGCTACCAAAAAGCGCTACGAAGATGACGCCGACTTCCGCGTTGCGATCGACCGGGAAACCGGTGAGTACGATACGTTTCGGGTCTGGACCGTCGTCGACATCGAGCTAGAGCGAGAAGCCGCGTTGCAGGCTGCGCAGGATGCAGACAGCGCCGCAGCGGTTGAACAAAGCGCGGCGGCTGTACAAAGCGCCGCGGCCATAGCGAGCGCTGTGGGTGGTCAAGAACCTCCGGCAGAAGCAGAAGCAGAAGAAGAACGCGAACTGAATCCCGGGGCTGAGATCGCGCCTGATGACCCTCGGGCGATAGAAGGCAACTTGAGTCACGGTGACACGATAGAAGAACCGACCGATTCCGTTGAGTTTGGACGAATTGCGGCGCAAACGGCCAAACAAGTCATCGTTCAGAAAGTTCGCGAGGCTGAGCGCGCCCAGGTTGTCGACGAATATCTTCCGCGCGTCGGCGAACTTGTCGGCGGTACCGTCAAGAAGCTCGGGCGCGACAATATCATCGTCGATCTCGGCAACAACGCCGAGGGGCTGCTGACCCGGGAACACCTGATTCCGCGCGAGACCTTCCGGGTCGGTGATAGGTTGCGGGCATTGCTCGTCGAGGTGCGCCCGGACAACCGGGGCCCGCAACTGATGTTGACGCGTACGTCATCGGCCATGCTCATCGAGCTATTCAAGATCGAGGTGCCGGAAATATCCGAGGATGTCATTGAGATTCGGGGCGCGGCGCGAGATCCGGGGTCGCGGGCGAAGATTGCCGTGAAGACCAACGACGGGCGCATCGATCCTGTGGGTGCTTGCGTGGGCATGCGCGGTTCTCGGGTCCAGGCG
Source organism: uncultured Pseudomonadales bacterium (assembly GCA_965364915.1). Classification (GTDB taxonomy): domain Bacteria; phylum Pseudomonadota; class Gammaproteobacteria; order Pseudomonadales; family Azotimanducaceae; genus Azophilus. The sequence continues at coordinate 9,953 of CBDTZM010000007.1, forward strand.
GTTTCTGGAGAACTGGCCGGGGAGCGCATCGACATTGTCCTTTGGGACGACAACCCGGCACAGCTGACGATCAATGCCATGGCCCCGGCCGAAGTGGCATCCATCGTATTGGACGAAGAGCCCCACTCGATGGACGTTGCCGTGACCGAGGACAACTTGGCGCAGGCCATCGGACGCGGCGGACAAAACGTCAGGCTTGCAAGTGACCTCACGGGCTGGACGCTCAACATCATGACCGAAGAGGAGGCTGCCGCGAAGCAAGAGACGGAGGCCGTGAAATACATGGAGGAGTTCAAGGAGGCGCTGTCGGTCGATGAGGATGTGGCCGCCGTGCTCGTCGAGGAAGGCTTCACGACCCTTGATGAAATTGCCTACGTGCCGATCGAAGAGATGACCGCGATCGAGGGATTCGACGAAGAGATTGTTCAAGAGCTTCGCAACCGTGCGAAGGACGCGTTGTTGACCAAGGCCATCGCCAGTGAAGAACTGCTTGGCGATCAACAGCCGGCCTCTGATCTGCTGACGATGGAAGGCATGGAGCGCAATTTGGCGTTCCGTCTTGCCAGTCACGGGATCGTCACGATGGAAGATTTGGCAGAGCTCGCGGTTGCGGATCTGTTGGAGATCGAAGAGGCAATTGGTGAGGTGCTCGCAGGCGAATTGATCATGACGGCACGTGCCCCATGGTTCGAAGACGCTTGAGGTGACAATGAGGAAGCGTAAGAGGAGACCGCATGTCTGACGTTACGGTAAGTCAACTGGCTGCAACGGTGGGAGCGCCGGTCGAGCGTCTGCTCAAGCAGATGGCGGAAGCCGGTTTGCCGCAAACCAGCGATGACGAAGATGTCACTGAAGAACAGAAGCAAACGCTTCTGGCTCACCTCAAGCGCAGTCACGGTTCGTCGGATGCGGCGCCGCGGAGGATCACGCTTAAGCGCAAGTCGGTGGGCACTCTAAAAACCGGACAAGGCCGCGCTGGCCGCAACGTAACTGTCGAAGTGCGCCGCAAGCGCACCTACGAAAAACGCGGCGAAACGCCGGAACAACCAGCCAAAGCCGAGGTTCAGACCACGGCGCCGAAACGACCCAGCCAGTCCGAGCTCGAGGCACAGCGCATTCGTGACGAAGACCAGGCACGTAAGTCTGCCGAAGCGGCGACGCGTCAGGCAGAGTCCGACAAGAAGGCTGATCTGGAACGGCGCAAAGAAGCGGAAGAGGCGCAACGAATCGAAGCCGAAAAACAAGAGGCTGCAGCCAAGCGAGCGGCCGAGGCGCCGCAAGAACCACAACCGGAAGATGCGGCAGCCAAGATGGCGGCCGCGACGGTCGAGGCCCAAGCCCAAGCTCAGTCTTCAGAGAAAGCCGGCAAGCGGGTCAAGGGCAAAGACCGCGATCGGACCAAGGGAGATGAGTTCGGTGACGGTCGAGTCCGCCGGCGCGAACTGTCTCTCAAATCCGAACGCCGAGGTCGGCGCAAAGCTCAAACCGCACCCATTCATGTTGAGCAGCATGGCGGTGAGTTCCAGCCGACCGAGTTCATCGCGCATGAGGTAGAGGTGCCGGACATGATCAGCGTCGGCGATCTTGCCCACGCGATGACAGTCAAAACGGGTGAGGTCATCAAGACGCTCATGGGTCTTGGTGTTATGGCGACGATCAACCAGGTCATTGATCAGGATGCAGCGACCTTAGTGGTCGAAGAGATGGGTCACAAGGTCAAGCTCATTCACCGGGATGCAATGGAGCAAGACCTCGAAAAATCGCTTGAGATCGACGGCGATGGTACGTCGCGAGCGCCGGTGGTGACCGTGATGGGTCATGTCGACCACGGCAAGACATCGTTGCTCGACAACATTCGCAACACGCGAGTGGTTAGCGGTGAGGCCGGCGGCATCACGCAACATATCGGGGCTTACTCGGTGCCCACCAAGCACGGCGTTATCAGCTTCATCGACACACCCGGCCACGCTGCCTTCACGGCGATGCGAGCTCGCGGTGCACGCGTCACCGACATCGTGATACTCGTCGTTGCCGCCGATGATGGCGTGATGCCTCAGACCGAAGAAGCAATACAGCATTCCAAGGCCGCCGATGTCCCGATCGTCGTGGCGATCAATAAGATGGACTTAGAAGGTGCGGATGCGGAAAAGGTCACCAGCGAACTGGCAGCAAAGGAAGTCGTTCCGGAAGATTGGGGCGGCGATACGCAGTTCATTAAGGTGTCCGCTGAAACAGGCGAAGGCATCGATGAACTCCTAGAGGCGATCCTGTTACAAGCAGAGATTCTGGAATTGAAAGCGGTCGCCAATGCACCGGGTCGCGGGGTGGTGATCGAGTCTCGTCTCGATCGTGGGCGCGGGCCCGTTTCGACGGTGCTGGTGCAAAACGGCACCTTGAAGAGAGGCGACATCATCATTGCTGGTGAGCATCACGGCCGGGTGCGCGCCATGCTGAACGACAGGGGTGAGCAAACCGAAGCGGCGGGACCCTCGCAGCCGGTGGAAGTGCTTGGCCTCGGCGGCACGCCGGCAGCGGGCGACGACTTCTCCGTCGTCGCCGACGAACGCTCGGCACGAGATCTGGCCGAGTTTCGTCGAGACAAGACCCAAGAACAGCGCCACGCGGTGCAGCAGGCATCGAAACTCGACGTGTTTGCCAATCTCGGAGAAGGTGAGAAACGGGTGCTGAAGATCGTGCTCAAAACCGACGTGCGCGGTAGCCTGGAAGCCATTTCTCAAGCGCTGGCCGAAGTAGGCAACGACGAAGTCTCGGTCAACGTGCTGGGTTCGGGGGTTGGGGCCATTACCGAAAGCGATATCAACATGGCGGTGACCTATAGCGCCGCAGTGTTCGGGTTCAACGTGCGCGCGGACAGCGCAGCTAAGAATCTAGCCGAGCGCGAAGGTGTAGAGTTGCGCTACTACAGCGTCATCTACGAATTGCTGGATGACATCAAGCAGGTGTTGAGCGGCATGTTGGCTCCGGAAGTGCGGGAAGAGATCGTTGGCATTGCCGAGGTGCGCGATGTTTTCCGGTCGCCGAGATACGGTCAAATTGCCGGCTGCATGGTTACCGAAGGGTCGGTGTTTCGGAACAAGCCGATCCGCGTACTACGCGACAACGTCGTGGTCTATGAAGGTGAGTTGGAGTCGCTGCGGCGTTTTAAAGACGATGTCAACGACGTGCGCAGCGGTACGGAATGTGGCATTGGCGTGCGTAATTACAATGACGTCAAAGCCGGTGATCTCATCGAGGTTTTCGAAACGAAAGAGATCGCTCGGGAACTGTAGCCCATGGAATACGGACGTGATTTAAGGGTGGCCGATTTCGTGCGCGACGAGATAGCGCAGATCATACAACGGCAAATGCGCGACCCGAGAGTTGGGCTTGTCAGCGTCAACGACGTTCGCGTCAGCAAGGACCTCTCCTACGCCGACGTGTATGTTTCCTCGCTGGACACAACGGAAGCTTCCCAGAAAGAAGACTTGGTTGTGGTGCTGAATAAAGCAGCCGGCTTCTTTCGCTCTGAATTGGCTAAGCGTCACCGCATGCGAACGACGCCGAAGCCACGGTTCCACTACGACGAGGTCGTCGATCGCGGGCCGCAAATGGAAAAATTGATCGATGCAGCGGTTCGCTCAGATCGGCGGCTGGGCGAGCGAGGTGAGAACGATGGGTCGGCGTAGACGCGGCCGGGTGGTCAACGGGGTGATTGTGATCGACAAACCCCAGGGTTTGAGTTCGAACGACGCCGTGCAGAAGGCCAAACGTCTATTCGGCGCGCAGAAGGTTGGTCACACGGGAAGCCTCGATCCGTTGGCGACCGGTGTGCTGCCGCTGTGTTTTGGGGAAGCGACGAAATTTTCGCAGTTCCTTTTGGCTTCGGACAAAAAGTACTGGGCGCGGATTCAACTCGGAGTGGCCACGGATAGCGGTGACGCCGACGGTAAGGTGATTGCGGAGCGCTCGGTAGAAGGTGTAAGTGAAGCCAACATCGAGGCCGCGCTCGGTCGTTTTCGAGGCGCAATCGACCAGGTGCCTTCGATGTTCTCGGCGGTAAAACACAAGGGCCAACCGTTGTACAAGTTGGCGCGTCAGGGCATTGAAATCGAACGCGAAGCGCGGCGAGTGAATATCTATTCGAACGAGTTATCGGCGTTCGATGGCGTTGAGTTCGAACTTGAAATTCACTGCAGCAAGGGTACGTACGTGCGAAGGATTGCGGAAGAGCTCGGAGAGGCGCTCGGCTGTGGAGCGCATGTTGTGAGCTTGCGTCGACGGCAGGCGGGACCTTACGACGAAACGGACCTGATCACTTTCGAAGAACTGGAGAAGGCTCGTGAGTCCGGGTCACTCGATCCGTACCTGCAACCGATTTCCAGTACGGTGCGAGGCTGGCCGGAGGTCGAACTTTCCGACAACACGGCGTACTACCTGCGCCAGGGACAACCGGTGATCGTACCGCATGCGCCAACGAGCGGCTGGGTGCGATTGTTAGAGAAAGGCGCCAGTCACGATCAGTTTCTGGGCGTCGGTGAAGTATTGGATGACGGCAGGGTTGCACCCCGCCGTTTGGTAACGAGTCATTAGAACTCTAGCGAACTGTAAATATGCGCGGTTTGTTCGAGGTATTCATGAATAGGCATATTTGGAGAAATCAATGGCATTAGCGGCCGAAGTAAAATCAGAGATCATTAAGAGCTACCAATTGGAAGATGGAGATACGGGCTCGCCTGAAGTTCAGGTGGCGTTGTTGACCCATAACATCAATTCTCTGCAGAACCATTTCAGTGAACACAAGAAGGACCATCACTCGCGGCGCGGATTGATCCGTATGGTCAACCAGCGACGCAAACTGTTGGACTATTTGAGGGAAAAAGATGGATTGCGCTATCAAGCGTTGATCAAAAGGTTAGAACTCAGACGTTAAGCATTTAGTAAAAGGCCGCATTGGGCGGCCAAGGGCGCGAAGTGGATTTATTGGAAAAAGAGAAAGTGAGCGCCCAAATTGAAGGAGATATAGCAATTGAAACCAGTTATTAAACAATTCCAGTTTGGCGATCAAACGGTAACGATAGAAACCGGGCGCATTGCCAAGCAAGCGACCGGATCGGCCTTGGTAACCATCGGCGATACCGTCGTGTTGACCACGGTGGTCGGAGCGAAAACGGCGAGACCAGGACAACCGTTCTTCCCGTTGACGGTCAATTACCAAGAGAAGACCTACGCCGCGGGGAAGATCCCCGGGAGCTTCTTTCGTCGAGAGGGTCGGCCTTCGGAAAAGGAAATCCTGACTTGCCGGTTGATCGACCGGCCCATCCGGCCGTTGTTCCCGAAAGGCTTCATGAATGAAATACAAGTCGTTCCGACCGTCCTTTCGGTAGATAAGGATCATGATCCGGATATCGCGGCCCTGATTGGAACGTCGGCGGCGCTCGCGCTGTCCGGCATTCCGTTCAATGGCCCGATCGGAGCCGCGCGGGTCGGCTACAAAGACGGACAGTACCTTTTGAACCCCGGTTATGCGGCGCTCGAGGAATCCACCTTGAACATGGTCGTTGCCGGTATTGAGGGTGCGGTGTTGATGGTCGAGTCGGAAGCACAAGAACTCAACGAAGATGAAATGCTCGGTGCGGTTCTGTTTGCCCATCAAGAAATGCAGGCGGTAATCACGGCAGTCAGCGAACTGGCTGCTGAGGCAGCTAAGCCCAAGTGGGACTGGCAGCCGGAGGCGATCGATGAGCAGCTGCTCGATGCAGTTGGCCAAGCAGTCAAGACCGATCTCGGCGAAGCCTATCGCATCACCGATAAGCTCGAACGGCTGACCCGCGTCGGCGAGGTTAGACAGGCCGTCGTCGAGCAATTGACCGGCGGTGAGGACGCACAATACGTGGCCGACGACGTGGCCGACATGTTCGGCAAGGTCGAGAAAGACCTCGTTCGTCAGCGGGTCCTCAACGGTGAAGCCCGTATCGACGGTCGCGACCTGCGCACCGTGCGACCGATTCATGTGGAAGCCGGTTTTCTACCGAAAACCCACGGATCGGCACTATTCACCCGCGGC
>CBDTZM010000008.1:0-15340 GCA_965364915.1 uncultured Pseudomonadales bacterium
ACCCGGCGACTGTGATTGACGAGCACACTCTCTACGGTCGCCTTGTCATGCTGACCGATAACCTGTCGCAACCCCCAATCGTTGACGACAGTCTCGACGCTACTGATCAGATAGCGCTGTTGGTTCGCAAACAAATCTGAAAACGCAGTGCGGGCAAGTATCAGGCGATCCGCCACATCGCTTTCGACGTTGTTGCGTGTAGATTGATATAGGAACAGCATGCTTGCGGTGCTCAACCCGATGAGCATCAACAACACCAGTCCAAAGATTCGACTATGCAGGGTCACAGCGGATCTCTATCGAGCTAAAAGTAGTAGCGAACGCTGGCCAGCATTTGCTTCTCTGCAAGTCTTGGATTCTCGCCAAAGTACTCCCGGCTGTCCTGACGAGACCAAATTCTGGTTGCCTCCAGCGAGAGCTTCCAACTATCACGCAACAAGTACGAGTAGCTGACAGTCTGGCTGTTACCAACTTCGTCGTTGTAGTCGCCATCTTCGTCGTTGTAGTCGCCGTCGTCATCTTCAACGTTGACGTCGACGGGAATGTAGCTTCGATTTACCACCCGAAACACGTCCCATCGCACAGCGAATCGATGGCGCCCCCAACTCTTGACCAACATTGCGTATGCAGCTTCGAAATCGTTGTCGAGCCCGTCCTTGGCCATCAATGTGTTACCCGCCAGCAATTGGCCCAAGACCTCATAACCATTGCCCATACGCCAGTGCACGGCTACCTGCGAGAACCGCGTACGCCATCCGTACTGTCCGTCCTGGGTCAGCGTGTGGTCGGTTAAGTTATCGTAGTGTGCGAGCTGCACCTTCAATCGCCGCGCAACCGTCCATTCGCCGCCGACGTAGAACCCAGGCCGATCATCTATCTCCATGAACGGCTCATAATCGGGGCTATGATCGATGAACTCTATGATGGGCAGGTCGCGAATCGGGAACGTACCGTTGAGGCCAATCTGTCGGTCGTGCACCGACCAGCCACGCCATGAGATCATCGCGCCCATTGGATCGTTGTATGCGTAAAGCGCGCCGAACAAGCTGAACCGATGCTTCGATTTGTTGTGAGGATCGCGGACCCAAGTCCACTTACCTTCCGCACCGACAATTCTGATCTCCTCACCGATCCACGCGTTGATCGCCGAAGGTTTCAAGGTGTAGGGCGACGTCCAGAGCGGGCCGGTGTTTTCCAACGAGAACGGAGGGTGAAAAGCTCCGACCCGGTAGCGACTGCGCCATGCGCTATCGCTAAGCGGTCGGTACTCCCAAAACGCCTCGGTCAGCGCAAAGTCTCCGTCATAGCGATGACCGACGACGGTAAACTTCGATGTCAGATCGAAGGCGTAATCGATCGCGACACCAAACTCGAGGAGTTGTAACTCGTCGTTGTCGTCCTCATCGAAACGGAGCTTGCCGGAACCACCATGCAGCCAGGACGTAGCACCATCGGTATTGACATAACCGACATCCGTCACGCCGTGTATCGAGAACCCGGACGTTTCGTTCTGCGCCCACGCCGCCTGGGCGACGATACACAACAGCAACGAGGCGATACGCGCAAACATGGATCTAATAATCCGACCGCTCGTCTATTCGTTGCGTCGGGGCTTCAGGCTGTGCGACCTCGAGTAGCGGAAATTGGAGATCGAATTTCAGTGCCATATGGTTCGCGGTGACCTCGACCACCTCACGCAGCGATTCCCGGCCGTCCAGCGCAGGATGCCAAACGCTGACCTCATAACGACCGCGAGGGATCGCTTCGACAACGCCAGCGCTGCCGTCCAGTTGCGTAAAGTATGGGGAATCGACAACCACGATGTAGCCGATCATCCAATCGTGAATGTTGCAGCCAAGCGGGACCACGCCCGGATCGGTGAAGGTGATCGGGTCCGGCAGTTCACCCTTGTACAAAGGCAGTTCGAATTGCCGGATCTTCGAGAACGAATACACGTGGTGAGCCGTGTCGTCCAAGTTCGGAAATAGTACCGGCGTGTCGACTGGAACCGGGAGAATAAAGGGACGGAATTGGCGGTTGATCTGTTCCATGTTCACGCTATGAAGTTTTGCGCGTGCGTGCGACCCACTATCCAATGGGCCAAACGACACAACGGCGCCATGCAACAGCACCGGTTGACCGTCTGAAACCACCTCTACCGTAACCCTAGCCCCGGCTGAAGAGGCCCAGATCACGGAAAACACGATCAGCAGCAGTCTTGATTTGGCGGCGCTCATGACAAGAAGAGGTCCTTTTCTCATCCGCAATTGACTCAAACCATTTGTCGGCCGCCAGCTTACGTGCTGCAGGCCCAGTAAATCCGTGATGCAGCACACCCCCTGAGACTCTCACGCCTTGGTTGTGCACAGAATTCGTACCGCGTCCACCTTTGGTTCGCCGAACGCGCCGAGTACCATTAATCGCCATGAAGGTCCGACGCTGGCTCGTGGTAATCGTCGCCTGCCTATCGATCGCGGGGGGCCTCAGCTATTTCAAATACCAGCAAATCCAGTCCGGAATCGCCTTCGCTGCCGCCTTTCCCGAACCCGTCGAAGCAGTGGAATTGTTCATCGCACGTGAAGAACTTTGGCAACCAACCACCTTGGTAGCTGCCGAAGTGGTTGCCATTCGTAACGTCGAACTCAGCAACGAACTCGCGGGCCGCATCGTCGAAGTCGGCTTTGGACCGGGAGCCACAGTCGCGGCCGGGCAATTATTGATTCGCCTCGATACCAGCGAAGAACGCGCGCAACTCGCAGCGGCCCGCGCGGAAGCCGAACTCGCACGCTTGGCGCTGCAACGCAACGAAAAACTCATCCGGTCCGGCGCAGCCGCTGAGGAAGCGCGCGATCGTACAAGGGCCGAATACGACGCCGCACGAGCCGAAGTCAGCCGGCTAACGGTAATTATCGACAAGCAAACGCTGCGATCGCCTTTCGATGCCCAAGCCGGGTTGCACGAACTGGAAGTCGGCCAGTTCTTGGAACGCGGTGCGGTCATCACACGGCTGATTGGGATCGATGTCGACATCTGGATTGACTTCACGTTGCCACAACAGACCGCGAATCTGGCCAACGAGGCGACCGTCATAGTTGACCCAGCGAATGCGCTGCCGTTTGAGGCTCGGGTCATTGCTCGCGATGCTTTCGTCGACAAAGATTCGCGCAACGTGCATTTTCGCGCGATCGCCGCTAATACCGTCGGTCTGTACGCCGGCACGATGGTGACGGTCGAGGTACCGTTGGGGGCACCTCGTGTTGCGACGCTGGTTCCCATCACGGCGGTGCGTCGTGACGCCTTCGGCGCGAACATCTACGTTCTGCGTCCTGCCGAAGAAGGGGCTCGTGCAACAGAGCGAGCCGAACGGCGCAGCGTCGAACTTGGACCGCACCGCGGCGACCTGTTAGTCGTTACGAGCGGACTAATCCCCGGAGAGCGAGTCGCGGCCAATGGTGCGTTCAAGTTACGCGACGGCGCCTTGGTGGATGCAAAGCAAAGCACCGTGCCCCAGTCGGAATAGACCGCGATGTTGACCCACGAAGCCCGCGTGCCCAAATTCACGGACATCTTCGTACGCCGCCCGGTGCTTGCGACCGTTATCTCGTTGATTCTAGTAGTCCTTGGTTTGCGTGCGGCTCTGGATCTACCGGTGCTTCAGTACCCGAAAATCGAAAGCTCATCGCTCGTGATCACGACGCCCTACATCGGCGCGTCCGCGGAGATCGTGCAAGGCTTCGTGACCGATCCTATCGAGCGCGCCGCCGTATCCATCCCGGGCGTCGACTACATCGAATCCGAGACGCGAGCGGGAATGAGCACCGTGAGGGTTTTTCTGGAACTCAACGAAAACAGTACGGATGCGTTGGCGGAACTGTCCACGCGCCTGGGGCAAATTCGCTTTGAACTGCCGGACGCTGTCGAGGACCCGTCTGTCGAGGTTGTACGCGCCGATCGTCCGCAAGCAGGTTTCTACCTCGATGTACCGCTGACTGGTGCGATGGGCCGCGCCGCCGTCACGGACTATCTATCTCGAGTCGTCAATCCACAGCTCGCATCCATACCCGGTGTGCAAAGAATCGGATTGGAAGGAGGCCGCATGCCGGCCATGCGCATCTGGCTGGACCCGATGCGCATGGCGGCCTTCAACGTCAGTGCCCAAGACGTCGCTGCAGCCTTATCTCGCAACAACATCATCTCCACGATCGGCCAAAGCGAAAACCGCGATCAGCGCATAGACCTCATGGTGGATACCGCGCTACAAAGGGCGGCCGAGTTCGAAAGAATCGTCATCCGCGAAAGCGACGGCGCGTTTATCCGAATCGGTGATATAGCGAGCGTTGAGCTCAGCGAAGAGGAAGGTATCGAGAGCGCCCGTATATCGCAACAGGAAGCCGTCTTCATTTCGGTCTGGCCACTGCCGGGCGCCAACGAAATCGACATCGCCGACCGCATGTACGTGATGCTCGACGATATCAACCAAACCCTACCCGAAGGCCTCCACATCGGCATCGGGTACGACGTGACCAAATACATGCGCAACGCATTGCGCGAGATCTTCACCACGCTGGCGGAAACCATCCTGCTGGTGGGGGTGGTAGTGATCGCCATGATGGGATCCATACGCACGGCTCTCGTACCGCTAGTAACGATTCCGATATCGCTACTCGGCGCGGTAGCTGCCATGTCTTTCATGGGGTTTTCGCTCAACCTGCTCACGGTGTTGGCCATTGTGCTGTCGGTGGGACTCGTCGTCGACGACGCCATCGTCGTCGTCGAGAACGTTGCTCGCCACATGCGGGAAGGTATGGGCCGCCTGCAAGCCGCTCTGGCGAGCTCTCGGGAACTGGTTGCGCCGATCGTTGCGATGACCATCACGTTGGCCGCGGTGTATGCGCCGATCGGATTCCTGACCGGATTGACCGGCGTACTCTTCAAAGAGTTCGCTTTCACACTCGCTGTTGCCGTCACTATTTCCGGCGTGGTCGCGTTGACCCTGTCGCCAATCATGAGTGCGTACGTCTGCCCCGAAGCAGGCGGCCAGGCGAACATGACGCGACGCGTGAACGGTTGGTTCGAGTTGGCACAAAATGGCTATCGGCGCTTACTCGACGTCGTTTTGACCGCCAACGGGCAGGTGCTTTTCACGGCCATCTTCGTCGCCGCACTCATATTGCCGTTCTACCTGTTTTCCCAACAAGAACTCGCCCCCACCGAAGACCAGAGCCAGATTCGCGTCGTCATCACCGCGCCGCCGGAAGCGTCGTTGGACTACACCGAGGGCTATATGACTGACGTCGTGGACGCGATGCACAGCCTTCCGAACACGACGATGATGTGGCAGGTCGTTCTGACCTCCAGCGCGTTCGGCGGCATGGAGTTTGACGACTTCGACGAGAGAGACGCAACGGTTCACGAGCTCGTCCCGCGTGCTTTCGGTGCTCTGTCACAAGTCACCGGACTTTCCGCGTTCCCGGTTTTGCCGTCGGCATTGCCGAGCGCCGGACGCTACGATGCCGAGATCGTCGTGATGTCATCCGACACTGCCGAAACGATGCTGCCCTACAGCCAGCAGATCATGGCCAAGGCTTTGGCGAGCGGCGTATTCCTGTTTACCGATACGGATTTACACATCGACCTGCCACAAGGACGATTCTCACTCGATCGCGATCGTGTCGCGGACCTCGGTATGGATCTCGCTGAGGTCAGCCGCCAACTCAGCGTGCTGCTATCTGCCAACTATATCAATCGTTTCGATCTCGACGGCAAAGCCTACCGGGTCATTCCGATGGTCGCGGTCGACGGCAGGCCTGACCCCGACGCACTACTCGACATGCAGGTTCGCACGCCCCTTGGCGACCTGGTCCCCTTGCGCGCACTCGCGAAACTGCAAACGGCGGTCGCGCCTCGCATGCTCGGCAAATTCCAACAAAACAACGCGTTCAAAGTTCGCGGCGGTCTGATCCCGGGCCGAACCAAGGAACAAGGCATCGCCGCTTTCGAAGCTGCCGCCGCTGACGTATTACCCCCGGGCTATACCATCGATTATGCGGGTGACTCCCGGCAACTGCGTCAGGAAGGCAACACCTTGATCGGGGTGTTGGGGATCTCGCTCGTGTTCGTGTTCCTGGCGCTCGCGGTCCAGTTCAACAGCTTTCGCGACCCATTGGTGGTGTTGCTCGGATCTGCTCCGCTAGCACTCTCCGGCGCGCTACTGTTCACGTTTATAGGGTGGACGACCATCAACATCTACTCGCAAGTCGGTTTCATCACGCTCGTCGGCCTCATCGCCAAAAACGCCATATTGATCGTCGAATTCGCCAAGCAATTCCAACTTGACGGACTCTCAAAGTTCGAAGCCATAAAGTCTGCGGCCGAGACCCGGCTACGGCCGGTGATGATGACCACGGGCGCAACCGTCATGGGCCACTTGCCGTTAGTGCTAGTCGACGGTCCGGGGGCAGAAGCACGCAACAGTATCGGTATCGTGCTGGTCGCCGGCATGCTCGTCGGTACCTTATTCACGTTATTCGTCTTGCCCAGCATCTACCTCTTGTTGGCTTCGGTACACAAACACAGCACCGACGCCGAAACGCCCGTCGCCGCCTAAACCTCTAAGCACTACCTACCGTAGAGGCCTCTGTGCTCTCCATCTCGAAAAGTTTTTGCGCCAGGGCTTCGCGTTCCGCAATGACCCGGGTCAACTCCTGACGCTCCTCTTCCATTTTAGTCGAGAGGTTCTTCAGCTCGTCCCGCAATTCTGCAACTCGGCCATCGCGCTCTTGCATCTCGACTTTCGATCGCTGCAGTGCATCCGCTTGTTCCTGGCAGCGAGCCTTAAGCTCGTCGAGCCGGCCGTCCGCATCCGCCACCTGCTGAGCGCGGTCGTGAACCGCTTTCTCTGCTTGTTCGCGACCCCGGCCTTCGTCGCGTAGCTGCAACTCCAATCCGTTACGGGTTTCGGCAAGATCCGACATTTCGGTTTCCAAACTCGTCAGGTCTGCATCGCGTTCGCTCAAGGACTGCTGCACCTTGAGCGCCCAGGCTTCGCTTTGGTCGAGAGCACCGCGAAGCCGCTTAATCTCAGCTTGGGTCGAGTCGCTGGTCTCGCGCATAACGTCAAGCTCGCCGATCAGGTCTTTGGCACGCTGCTCGCCACCGCGTTGCGCGTCTCGAACAGCCCGTTCTCTCAGCTCGCCTTGTTGAGCGAGTTCGACCTGCGATTTGTCGATCTCGCTGCGCTGCTCCGCAATGGATTGATCGCGCTCGGACACGCAGGTTTGTAGATTCGATACAGACTCATTTAGCGTCGACAATTGGGTTTGCAGATCGGTGAGCGCACTTTCTTTCTGTGTAATCGCTGCCTGAAGACTCGTCAGCTCCGACTGGCGTTTGAGTAGCTCCTCGTTATGGCTTTTGATCTCGTCGATGAAACGCACGATTTCTAACTGCTGGGCTTCCTTGTCATGGTTGGCTTGCTCCAGCTCACCTAATAGTCGCTTGATAGACGCTTCCCGGTCGATGATCGTCTGGTCGCGGGTCTCGATGTCACGCTCTAGCTTCGGTACGCGCGCCTGCGCTTCCGCGCTGGCATCCTTGAGTGATCGATTGCTCTTGCTACGACGGCTGGCAAGATCGGAAAGCATCTCTTTTTCTTGAACGGCTTCGCTTAGCTGAGTTTGCAACCGGTCGATCGTCGCTTCGTGCTTGGCGAGCTCACCGCGCAGCGTTTCCGAAGACTCATTGACGTCCTCGAGTTCTCTTTCCAAGGTCGCGTCCGGCACGTCGCCCGTCGGATTCTGCAACTGCGCTTCGAGCTCCTCGATACGTTCATCGCGAGCGATGAGGGCACCTTTGAGCTTTTCGTAGAGCGCCTCGGTCTTGTTCAGGCGGGCTTGTAGCGGCGAGTCGGCCGGCTCTTCGGCTTCGTCTTCGAAGCCGTCGAGAATCATCTCATTCGAATCACCGCGCACGCTCTTAACGACAGACAGTTCGCTCTTGAGGGAGCGGGCTTCGCGGGTAGCCGATCGTACTTCGGCGTCCTTATCGTTTAGGTCCCTTTGCAGCTCGGAGGATCGTTCGGTCAAACTCTGGTTCTCGAGCTCTAGACGGGAAATCGCCTGGTCGCGCGTCCGGATGGTCGACTCGAGTTGCGGAATGGAGCCTTTCGCCTCCAGAATGTCGTTCTTCAACGACGCTGCGCGTTTCGCTGCGCCGACACCCTTTAGGATCCATCCGAGCCACAGCCCCGCGATGGCGATACCAATTACGGCGGCCATAAACGTGGGTTCTGTCGTCAATAGTTCTAGGAACTTATCGAGCATCCGTTATCGATCGTCTTTTTCGGGGGCAGACCGTCAATCATCCATTTTTGCCACAACCTTGCACTTACCGGTGTCTCACACGTACCACCGAATAGGTCCGCGCAGCCTGGAGATACCGAAATTGTGATCCGGGTCTCGCTGCGTCGGCGTATTTTCGGACGTGCAGGGTCAATCCAGTTGTGAAAGACTTGAAAGCATTCCTTGATGACTTTGCGAGGCTATAGATTGCGCGTCCGATTAAATCTAGTTTTTGTGGCAACGTTGAGTGCCGGATCCGCATTCGGCGCGTGTAATGCGCTGCCCAGCTTGCAGCATTTCTATTCCGAAACCTGGGGTATCGACTCACACAACACCCGGTTTCAACCACTATCCGACATCTCTAGCACGAACGTGGACACGCTCCAGCTGGAATGGGTATTCGCACTTGGCGAAGGCATGAGTCCGCACTCCTACCCGATTGTTTCCGACGACACCATTTTCATCGGTTCTTCCGACGGAGTGCTTTACGCGCTAGACCGCGATACGGGCTGTGTGCGCTGGCGCTTCGATGCCGATAGCGAAATCCGCTCAGGCGTCGTGCAGGGGCGCTCGCCCGACGGTCGAGTTCTGCTGTTCTTCGGCACGTTCAGTGGCCATGCGCATGCGGTAGACGCCGCCACCGGTGCTTCTATATGGCGTGTGGATGTCAAAGATCACCCATTTTCCGTGGTTACCGGTACACCCCATTACGATGATGGTCGACTCTTCGTACCCATATCTTCGATGGAGGTCGGGCTCGCATTGGTACCGTTCTATGGCTGCTGCACGTCGCGTGGAGCGGTCGTCGCTTTGGACGCTGACGACGGCACGCTGCAATGGCGCACACACGTGATACCGGATGAGCCACAAGTGACCGGTCGTCACCTCATCTTCGTCGAAAAATGGGGGCCGTCCGGCGCGCCGGTGTGGTCATCACCTACGGTAGATGCCGAACACGGCTTGATTTTCGTCGGCACCGGTGAAAACTATACGCGTCCTACCTCGGCGACCAGTGACTCCATCATCGCCATCGACCGGAACAACGGCGACATTCGATGGGTGCAACAGTACACCGCGCAGGATGCGTTCAACCTTGCCTGCTCGCTGCCGAACCATCCCAACTGTCCCGAGAATGCCGGTCCGGACCTCGACTTCGGCGCGCCGCCGATCGTTGCTCACACGGAATCCGGTGACAGCATTCTGTTGGCCGGACAGAAATCTGGCGGCGTTTACGGTATCGACCCGGCTACCGGCGCACGGCTCTGGTCGGTAACCATCGGCCGCGGCGGCTATCTCGGCGGCGTGCACTGGGGCATGGCCGTCAACGAGCGACTCGGCCTGCTGTTTGCCCCGATCAGCGACATCGATGCGGGTCCCGCCAAGGACGTGGCACCAGCACCGGGATTGTATGCCTTGGACATTGCGACGGGTGCCGCCCGCTGGTCGAAACCGATCGACGATAATTGCGCGAACAGGGCGCAGTGTCGGGTCGGCCTTTCTGCAGCAATCATGGCGACGGACGAGTTAGTGTTTGCCGGCGCGTTGGACGGCATGCTCTACGCTTACGACGCCGCGTCGGGCGAGGAGCTATGGCGTTTCGATACTTGGCGCGAGTTCCAGTCCGTCAACGAACTTCCAACACAAGGCGGTGCGATAGACGTACACGGTCCCATGATCGCCGGTGACATGTTGTTCATTCAAAGCGGCTATGGCACGTTTGGGCAGCGCGGCGGTAACGCTCTTCTAGCCTTCAAACTCACAACGACTGCCGAGAGATCCGGCAATGAGTGATGCATCCCTGCTCGCCAGTCGACGGCGCCGTTTCTTGGCAACGTGTATCGACTTCGTCGTCTTGCCTCCAATCGCGTTGGTAATTATGTTAGCCACCGGGCTGATGGAGGGCCCAGAAGCCTACGTGTGGCCACAACCGGTCTTGAGGCTTTTCGGGTTGCTCGTTGTTAGCTACTTTGCCATTCATGGCTACTTACTCGCACGAAGAGGTCAAACCCTCGGTAAAAAGCTGATGGGACTCAGGCTGGTCTCTACCGATAGCAGTAGGCCCCTAGCACTCTGGCAACTCGCTGCACGAGCGTTTGCCATTCCGTTGGCGCTATTGCTGGCGATATTGGCCCATTTCACCCTAGCCGCGATCATGGCACTGCTCCTCATTGCCGATCCGCTGATCGTGCTCTTCGGACCAAAACGTTCGCTTCACGACTACCTTATCGGTTCGGTCGTTTACAACCTAGACCGGTAACACATGCCTCACACGATAGAACCTGCCGCTAGCGGACGCGCCAAATGCCGGGGCTGCGGCAAGCCGATACCGAAAGGCCAACTCAGATTTGGAGAACGGCTGCCGAATCCATTCGCAGACGGCGAAATGACCATCTGGTTTCACCTTGTCTGCAGCGCCTACAAGCGACCCGAATCCCTCGACGAGGTATTGCAGGATCCACCCCCCGACATCGCGGACATCGACGCGTTAAGCCGTATCGTCGCATTCGGGTTAGAGCATCACCGCGTGGCGCGTATTGGCTTTATCGAAAAGGCACCCAGCGGTCGGGCTCGCTGCCGGCAATGCCGGGAGACGATCGACAAGGACGACTGGCGAATCCCCTTGCTGTTTTTTGAGGAGGGCATGTTCAACGCGTCGGGCTTCGTACACCTCGATTGCGCCACAGCCTACTTCGAGACCGCCGATATCGGTGACGCCATCGCCCAATTCAGCAATGAACTCGACCCCGACGATCTCGAGTCTATCCAAGACAGGCTGGCCAACTCTCCCGCAACCGATTCGTGACCCATGACGATCTTCAGCGACCAGAGCCCCGTGACCTTTTCCGATACCCTTCCCGAGTCGGTGGACGTGGTCGTCATCGGCGCTGGCGTCATCGGCATCGCCACTGCGTGGTACCTCTGCAATCGAGGCGTCTCCGTATTGGTCTGCGACAAAGGCCGCGTTGCCGGTGAGCAATCGAGCCGCAATTGGGGTTGGATACGCCAACAGGGGCGCGACGCCGCGGAACTCCCTATCGTCATCGACAGCATCAACAGCTGGTCGAACATTGGCGACGAGATAGGCGCTGACGTCGGATTCACGCGCCAAGGGGTGTTGTACCTCGCCGAAAACGAGGCGGAGCTGCAACGCCATGCCGAGTGGCTGGATATCGCCAAACAGCATCAATTGGACACCCATCTGTTGACCGGCGCCGAGGTCGATCGATTGATCACCGATAAGCCGGGACAATGGGTCGGTGGCTTGTACACGCCGAGCGACGGACGTGCGGAACCCTTCGTTGCGGTACCGGCGATCGCTCGTGCAGCGCAACGACTCGGCGCCAAGATCTGCGAAGACTGCGCGGTCCGCACGATCGACGTACAAGCCGGCCGCGCCGTCGGCGTGGTGACGGAACACGGGCGCGTTCGCGCTCAATCGATCGTCTGTTCAGCTGGCGCATGGTCGTCGTTGTTCCTGGGAAACCTAGGCATCGACCTACCGCAACTGACCGTTCGCGCCACGGTCGCTCGCACCGCCAAGGCACCGGACGTATTTAGCGGTGCCGCCGGCGCCAGCGACGTCGCCTTTCGCCGACGTGCCGACGGTGGCTACACGGTTGCGGCCTCGGGAGAGAACGAACACTTCGTCGGCGCCGATAGCTTTCGCTACTTTCGAAAGTTTCTATCGAGTCTGTTCGCGAGTAAGGACTATCTACGCCTCAGATTCATGGACGGGCTGTGGTCGCGAATGACGCCGAGGCGCAAATGGGACGGGGCAGACATCACGCCGTTCGAAATCACTCGCGTTCTGAACCCCGCCCCGTCCGAGAAAGCAATCGCAAAGATGCGTGCCGGCCTTGAGCGTCGCTTACCCGCTTTGGCGGGTATCGAGTTCGAAGAGGCCTGGGCCGGTATGATCGACGTGACCCCGGACGTGGTGCCGGTCATGGATGCGATTGATGGGTATCCGGGGTTGTTCCTCGCCACCGGGTTCAGTGGTCATGGATTCGGCATTGGGCTCGGCGCCGGCCGGGTCATGGCCGATCTGGTAGAAGGGCGACCCGCGGGCCACGACCTCACGCGGTTTCGTTTCTCGCGATTTGCGGACGGCTCCCCCATCGTTCCAGGCCCCGGCCTTTAGCCGTACCTCTAATTAGGCCTCCGATGAGTCGCAACATTGCAAACCCGCTATACTGAGCAAGCTATTCAAACCGCCGGAGGGTCAAGTGACGCACCCACTACTCAGGTCTTGCTTCATGCTATGCATCGCGCTCACCATGCCACTGGCTGCCCAAGCCGCCGACGCAGAATGGCAACCGCCGCGGACACCCGACGGCGCCCCGGATCTGCAAGGCGTGTGGGCCAACAACAGTGCCACACCGCTGGAGCGGCCTGACGCGCTCGCAGGTCGAGACCAATTGACCGACGTAGAGGTCGCGGAATTCAAACGCCGCAACGCCGAGATTTTCAACGGCGACGGCGATGCCGCGTTCGCCGATGACGTGTACAAATCGGTTCTTGCCGACGACGAAGAGCACGAGTCCTACGACCCAACGACGGGCAACTACAATCACTTCTGGGTGGTCGACCGCGACTTCGACAATCGCACATCGTTGATCGTCGATCCCCCGGACGGGAAAAAACCACCTCTGACTCCGGAAGCCGCTAAGCGCGCAGAGGAACTGATAGCCTATCGCGAAGCGCATCCGGCAGACTCCTACGTTGACCGGCTCAACTCCGACCGGTGCATCACCTACGGCGTGCCGTTTGTGATGGCAGGCTACAACGGCTATTTCCAGATCGTGCAGAACGCCACACACGTGGTCGTCACCCAAGAGATGATCCACGAATCTCGCATCATTCCCGTGGACGATCGCCCGCCGTTGGACTCGGCCGTTCGCCAGTGGACCGGTGATTCGCGCGGGCACTGGGAAGGCGACACGCTCGTGGTGGAAACCCGGAATTTCTCTCCGAACAGCTCGTTTTTCGAGTCCGGCGAAAATCTGCATCTGACCGAACGCTTCACGCGCACCGCGCCGGACACCCTCGAGTGGGCGGTCACCGTCAACGACCCTACGACTTGGACCAAACCGTGGACGGCCGTGCTGCTGTTGACCGAATCCGAAGACGACATCTTCGAGTACGCCTGCCACGAAGGTAACTACGCCATGGAGGGGATACTTGCCGGCCATCGGCAAGAAGAGCAAGCGGTCGACGCGTCAGGCGGAGGCAACGAGTGATTCGATGGTTTGCCAGTTTCGCCATGGCGGCCACCACCCTTTGCGGATCGCTTCCCGCTGACGCCCACCACGCCTTTTCCGCAGAATTCGACTCCGATACGCCCGTGCAATTCAAAGGCAAGGTAACGCGCGTGCAGTGGATCAATCCGCACGCCTGGTTTCACGTGGCGGCCGTCCAGGATGATGGTACGACGGTTGATTGGATGGTCGAGGGCGGCACTCCTAACGCGTTGATGCGCGCGGGCATCAACCGCGATTCGTTGAGGATCGGCACTGAGATTGTGGTGGTGGGCTATCAGAGCAAAGACAAACGCTGTGAACCGTCCTGCAAAGCCAACGGCCGGGATATGACGTTCCCCGACGGACGCAAATTGTTCATGGGTTCCTCAGGCACCGGCGCCCCCAAGGACGGCGCCGATCCGACGGAGCGCTAGCGCGCCAAGGCACGTCTACGCCGAGAGCCGCAGTCCCCGCCCTCACGCTCCTCGTCTGAAGGTATTCCAGGCAGCTCTGCCTTCTGCCGCCCAGAATTTCCTGAAGTCTGCGTTCTCGACAAGATCCGACAGGTTTTCTGAACCAGTTTCGGCATCGGCCCTTGCATCCGCTCCAGTATTGACGCTTTTCGGTTCGGCTTTCTTCTTGCTGGCGGCAGATTTGTTGCTGCCACCAATGCCAAAACCGAACAAGAACTTGGCCAGTAAAAAGATGCCGATGGCCTGCCAGTACGAGATTTCAGACCAGCCGAACATATCAGCTACCGTCGTGTTCCACAGAAACTGAACCACCCAGCCGAAAACCAAGGCCAGTGCAATAAAGGCAACTATTCCAAGAACCATCCAGACCACGACTTTCAGACTCTTTGGCATTCGTTCCCACAGTTTCATGCGAATCGAAGACATGTCCTTCCTCCTTACGCTTTCTTAAAGTGCTTCTTCAGTTTCTTCATGGCGCGAGACTTGTGCGAAAGAAGCGTGTTTTGCGGAACGTTCCACATGTCAGACATTTCCCTGAACGATGTGCCTTCGAACTCATGGGTGATAACGACATCCCTCTCCATTTCGCTCAAAGTATCCAGTGCGATGAACAATGCCCTTTTTCCTTCTTCCGTTTGTAGAACTTCAAGGGCGTCCGGTCTCTGATCCTGCAAAAGATCAACCAGCCTTTCCCTCCTACCTAGCTCCGCATCAAGTGACACGGTCGGTCTCCGCGTTCTGATATTGTCAATCACGCGATTTTTGACGGAACGAAAGACATAGGCTGCCAGGTTTTCAGGCGTCGTCACGTCCGCCCTTTCAAGGACCTTGATCAGTACATCATGGACAATGTCCTCGGCATCCATTTCCGTCCGGTCCCGGACAAGGGACCGCGCGTAGTGGACGAACCTCTGACGTTCACTCTCAAGAAACGAGCGGACATCCCATTCCTTCATTTCGTCCTCCAGTGTCTATAACGAACGAAGCGATGAGATATTGCAGGAGCGACAGGTTTATTTCGTCTGCAGCGGGTGGAGGGGCAATATAACTTGCTCCAGGAGAGCCGCAGTCTTCGGGAAAGCGGTTTCCCGGCTAGATGATGATCGACTTTGCCAGATAGAGCTGAATGACCAACAGAATGTGTCCTGCCGAGTGCGCCAGGATGACAATCCACAGGTTCCGGCCGCACAGCAGATAGGCGGTGCCCCAGACAATTCCCATCATGACCGTTACGATCATGCCGCCGATGCCCCACTGAAAATGGATCGCGCCGAAGACGAGCGCCTGA
>CBDTZM010000009.1:0-14494 GCA_965364915.1 uncultured Pseudomonadales bacterium
CCGTCGCTAACTACGTCGCAGCGACGGGTCACCGGGTGTGGCTCGTCGGTTCGCCGAATGACGAACCGGTGTGCGCCAACATCGCAGCGTTAGCACCCGCAGCGATCAATCTTGCCGGGCGCACGAGCTTGCTCGATGCCGTGGATCTGTTGTCGCTCGCGACGCAAGTCGTGTGCAACGACTCTGGGCTGATGCACGTTGCCTGTGCGCTGGATCGGCCGGTGGTTGTGGTGTATGGGTCTACGTCACCGGCGTTCACGCCGCCGCTGAGTGGCGCCGCGACGGTCTTGCACGAAGACCTTGACTGCCGGCCCTGTTTCCAACGCGAATGTCCCTTGGGACACCTCAATTGCCTCAACCAACTCGATCCCAGGCGCGTCATCGAGGCCCTGAATTGAAGGCGTTGCTGATCAAAATGTCGTCCATGGGAGATGTGGTCCACGCCTTGCCTGCCGTCACGGACGCGGCAGCGGCCGGAGTACGCTTCGACTGGGTCGTCGAAGAAGCGTTTGCCCCCATACCCGCGCTGCACCCCGCGGTGGAGAACGTGGTACCGATCGGCTGGCGGCGATGGCGGCGCGATTTGTGGCGCACAAGGGGCGAGGTGCGGGGTTTCTTCCGCAATCTTCGGGCCTGCGAATACGACCTGGTGCTGGATGCTCAAGGGCTGCTGAAAAGTGCGGTTGTGTTGGCCAGGTCCCGGGGCCGGGACAAGGTGGGCTTTGATCGGCGGACGGCGCGTGAATCGCTGGCGGCAAGCTTCTACCGGCGGCGAGCCACTGTGGCGACGGGCCAGCATGCGGTCGACCGGCAGCGACAGTTGTTTGCGATTGCTTTTGGTTACCCGTTGCAAGAAACGGTGTCGGACTTTGGCTTGGCTCCGAGCGTTGCGCAAGACGATCGTTGTGTGTTGTTGCATGGGACCACCTGGAGTAGCAAGCATTGGCCCGAGGCCATGTGGAGCGAGATTGCGCGAAAGGCCGACGTCGCCGGAATGCAGGTCGTGTTGCCGTGGGGCAATCCGATTGAGCGGCAGCGCGCCGAACGTATCGCGGCGGACAGTCGTGCTCGGGTGTTGGACGCGTTGTCCATGGAGCAACTGATCGACGAACTCAAGACCGCGCGGTTGGTTGTGGGTGTCGATTCCGGGCTCACCCATCTGGCGGGCGCAATGGGCGTTGCTACCGTTACGATCTATGGCAGTACCGACAGCTCTTTGACGGGATGTCGCGGCGCGTCGGTGGTCAATCTGCAGGCGCAGTTTCCTTGCGCCCCTTGCTTGGCTCGAGATTGTCGGTACCAGGGTGGGGTACAACACTGGCGGAACCAACCCGTCTCGCCGGCTTGCTACAGCCGGCTGCACCCCGATTCGGTTTGGAATTCTGCGATGGAACTCTTGGATGCAGATCGCGTTTTGCATATTTAAGTACTTCCCGTTCGGCGGTATTCAGCGGGACATGCTGAAGATGGTGCGCGAATGCTTGGCGCGCGGCCATGTCGTGCGTATCTATGCCATTCGTTGGCATTCGGAACCACCTCCGGGTGCCGAGTTGTGCCTTGTGGAAGTTTCTGCGTTCACCAACCATCGTCTTTATGAACGATTTGCCCAATGGGTGCAGAGCGACTTACGAGCCCGGCCGGTCGACTTGGTGGTCGGTATGAACAAGATGCCGGGCCTCGATGTCTACTACGCGGGCGACTCCTGTTACCAAGAAAAAGCCCTCAGCCAACGCAGCGTCTGGTACCGGATGCTGCCGCGCTGCCGATCGTTCATTGCCGCCGAGCGGGCGGTGTTCGACGCTAACAGTCCGACCGAGATTCTGACCATATCCGATGTGCAAACTCCGCTGTTTAGACGCTACTACGGAACCCCGCGCGAGCGATTTCATCCGCTGCCACCGGGTATCGATCGTGATCGCGGCGCGCCGGAAAACAAAGAACTGCTGCGCGCGGCGTTTCGCGCCGAGCTGGGCATAGATCATGACGAACACTTGTTGTTGTTCGTCGGTTCCGGATTCATCAAAAAGGGGCTTGACCGGGCATTACGCGCGCTACAAGCGATGCCGCCGGAGATCTATCGACGCACATGGTTGTATGTGTTGGGTGAGGACAACGCCGAACCGTTTCGACGCATGGCCAAACGCCTCGGTGTGTACCAGCGCGTAAAGTTTCTTGGCGGTCGCACCGACGTGCCGTCGTTTCTGTTCGCTGGGGATGGTTTGTTGCTACCGGCCTACGATGAGAATGCCGGTATGGCAATCTTGGAGGCGATGATTGCCGGGCTGCCCGCGCTCGTCACGAAGAACTGTGGTTACGCACACTATTTGGAAAGAGCGGACGCAGGGATGATATCCCAACTACCGTTTGACCAGTCGGCCTTCGACCGGCAGGTGGTTGAGTTGTTGACCTCGGAAGCGCGCGCGGACTGGATACGGAACGGACGCGCTATAGCGGCGGATGACTCCATCTACCGACTGGTACCGGCGGCGGTCGATTTGCTCGAACGTTTCGCCGACCGGCCGCCGCTGATCGCCTTCTGCTTGTTCAAGTACTTCCCTTACGGTGGGTTGCAGCGCGATTTTCTAAAGGTAGCCGAAGAGTGTGTGAAGCGCGGCTACCGCGTTCGGGTATACGCTTTGTCGTGGCAGGGACCCGTTCCGGAAGGCATGGATGTCGTAAAAGTCCCAGTTTGGGAGGTGACCAATCATCGAACCTATCGGTCGTTCGCGCGTTGGGTGCAAAACGACTTGAGTCGGCGGCGCGTGGCCGCGGTGGTCGGATTCAACAAAATGCCGGGGCTCGACGTGTACTATGCCGCCGACTCCTGCTACGAAGAGAAAGCCCAGACCCTCAGGGTGCCGCTTTACCGTAGCACCTCGCGCTATCGATTGTTTTCGGCCTTCGAGCGAGCCGTATTCGACAGCGAGGCACACACCACCGTGTTGCTCATAACGGACCGGCAGCGACAAGAGTTCCAACAACACTACCAAACGCCTGCCGCAAGGTTCAGGCAATTACCGCCCGGATTGGGCGGGGATCGAAAGCGACCGCCGGATGCTGCGGCGTTGCGCACGTCGTTGCGGCGCGATTTCTCTTTAGACGACGATGAATACTTGTTGTTGCTCATTGGCTCAGGGTTCATCACCAAGGGACTCGACCGCGCTCTGCGGGCGCTTGCCGCGTTGCCTTCGGAGATCGGGCAGCGGACCAGATTGTTCGTCATTGGCCAGGACAACCCCAAGCAGTTCTCGCGACTTGCGAAAGAACTTGGGGTGGCGGATCGTCTGACTTTGTTTGCGGGACGAGATGACGTGCCGCGCTTTCTCCAGGGTGCGGATCTGTTGATCCATCCTGCCTATATGGAGAGCGGCGGCATCGTGCTGCTCGAAGCGGTCATTGCAGGGTTGCCGGTCGTTACCACAGATGTCTGCGGGTTCGCGCCCTACATCTTGGATGCCGATGCGGGCGTTGTGATCGCTTCGCCCTTCAGTCAAGAGCAACTCAACGCCGCTGTGCGCTCGGGATTGGAGGACACCGCGCAGCGCGCACGCTGGGCGACGAACGGCGTTGCTTACGGTCAACGTGAAACGCTGTTCGAGATGCCCGCCCGAGCGGTCGACTTCATCGAGGAACGCATGCGTGCCTGAAGCTTACGTGCGAGAGGATTTGTCCGACGCCTTGTCAAACCAGGGCGACTTGTTGATCTGGGCCAAGGGGTTGGAAGGCGAAGTATATCGCGAGGTCGCTCGTCGCCGGACGCTGCGGGTGGTCGTCGATGGGCGCGGCTTTTTCGCCAAACTGCATTTTGGCGTTGGCTGGGTCGAGATCGCAAAAAACTGGCTTACGTTCAAACGTCCGGTGCTCGGTGCCGAGAACGAGTACCGTGCGTGCGTACATCTAGATCATATGGGAATCAACGCGCCCAAGGTTGCGGCCTTCGCGGTGGGGCAGGGTAGCCCAGCCACGCGCCAGTCCTTTGTGCTTTGCGACGAGTTGGCTGGGTTCGAAAGCCTCGAAGAGGTAACCGACCGGTGGGATTCACGGCCACCGAGTCCCCGACAAAAACGCCAGCTGTTGGTCGGTGTTGCCGAGTTTGTCAAACAGCTCCATGCGGCCGGGGTCGTGCATCGAGATCTGTACATCTGCCATCTGTTGCTCGATAGTAACAAGTGGCAACACGCTGACCTAACGCTTGCGATTCTCGATCTGCACCGCGCTGAAGTACACAGTGCGCTGCCGGAGGCGTGGCGCCGGCGTGACCTCGCCGCGCTGCTATTCTCGGTGCTCGACTTGGATCTGCATCCCCGCGCTTGGTTGCGATTCGTGAGGATCTATACGGGTAGGCCGCTACGCGAAACGTTTGCTGAGCACGGCGCGTTTTGGGGTTCGGTGGTTCAACGGGCACATAAGTTATACCGGAAGGGCTTGCGCAAGGGATTGGTCAAGGGCCGCTATCGACCGTGAGTGACGCTAGCCGCCAGCCGTTCGTAGAAGAGCAACGCGACTTGACCACCCCGTTTTCGGTGGAACTCGACGGCGGAACTTGTGAGTGTGTAGAAGTCTTACGGTGGTTGCCGGGCAAGCGGCTGGTCGCGCGAGCGCGCTATTCCGAACGCAACGTAGTGGTCAAACTATTCATAGGCCGCGGTGCCAAGCGCCGCTTTGCGCGGGAAAAAGCAGGCGTTGCGCACTTGCTGGCGAGCCGCGTGCGCAGCCCAGGACTCGTGGATGCCTCCTTCCTCAAAAAGGGGTTCCTCAAACAGGGCTTTCTCAAAAAAGGATCTCCCGACGAGGCAGGCTGTGCATTGATCTTCGAATACGTAGACGCGACCGCCGTATCAGTCGATGCTCGACAAGCTGCGGAAGCCGTCGCAACCGCTCTGGGCTGTCTGCACGCGGACGGAGTCGTGCATCGCGACCTGCATCTGGACAACTTCATGCTTGCCGGCGATGAGGTGTACGTCATCGATGGCGATAGTGTCAAAAAGCAGCGAGGCCCGCTTGGGGAGGCGCCGAGCCTAGGCCACCTTGCGGTGTTTCTCGCGCAATATCCGCCGTCTGAGGCGGTTGCGATCGAGCGTTTGTTGGCCTGTTATGAACGAGCGCGCGGGTGGCCCCCCGTTGCCGATCGGTTGTCGCGCTTGAGAGCAAGCGTGGTGGTTGCCCGGCAGCGCCGCGTTCATCACTTCTTGGCGAAGACCCAGCGCGCCTGTACCGAATTCGTGCGCTTCGGTGATTGGCGTTCCAACGTGCTCGCGAGACGTGAGGTTTTCGACGGGCCTTTGCGAACATTCGCCGAGGATCCGGAAACCCATCTCGCCGACGGCGAAATCATCAAGGCCGGTAATTCCGCAACCGTCTTCCGTCTCGACCTAGGCGGACAGCGCGTGATCGTGAAACGCTACAACGTGAAGAATCCGTGGCATCGCGTCCGTCGGTGGTTCAAGCCGAGGGCTCGCGTTGCGTGGCGCAACGGCCAGCGCCTGCGCTTTCTCGGCATACCGACCGCAGACCCCTTGGTCCTGGTCGAACGTCGATGGGGGCCGTTGAGGGGATTGGCCTATCTGGTCATGGCGGATCGCGGCAACCAAGATCTGGCGTCCCAGGTTGCATCGAAAGGTTGGCAACCAAGCTGGCTCGATGCGGTGGCGGAATTGTTTACCGATCTCCGAACGGCTGGGTTACGGCACGCGGACACTAAGGCGACCAACTTCCTGGTGCAGGATGATCGCGTTTACCTGATCGATCTCGATGGCATGACCGAGCGTCGTGGCGCTCGCTTGGGGGGTGCCGAGGATGTGCGGCGCTTCCTCGCCAACTGGCAGGGCGAGGACCTGGCAGTGATCGAACAGCGGTTGCGCGCCGCTGAGCTCGCCTGATCTGGCATTGTCGGCCGTGATCGCTATAGTACGCGGCCCGAGTCGAACTACAGGTTCTCGAATCAGGTGATCATTTTAGGTCTGTCCGGAGCGCTCGGTCACGACCCCTCCGCGGCGCTTTTGGTAGACGGCGAAGTTGTGGCTGCTGCCGAAGAGGAACGCTTCATTCGCGACAAGCATGCAAAAAACCGCATGCCTGTGGAGTCGGCCCGCTACTGTCTGGCAGCGGCCGAAGTCGATCCCGCGCAAGTCGACGTGGTGGCCTTTCCGTATGCGCCGATTGGTCTCGCGAGTGGCGCCCGCTGGCACTATGCGAAACGTTATTGGTATGCGCCCGATCGCGCGGTGGACGCTCTGTTCAACGGTAACCGGCGGTTCCGCCGTAATCGACAACGTGTGATGGCGGTCGGTGAGGCGTTGGGTATCGATTGGCAACGGACGGAGTTCGTGCCCGTCGAACATCATTTGGCGCACGCGTCGAGCGCTTATCATCTGAGCGGTTTTGCGGAAAAAACCGCAATCATGGGTGTCGACGGCAAAGGCGAATACGCGACGACGTTTTTCGGCTTCGGCGAGAACGGCCGGATACACCGTATCAAGGAGTTCTATGATCCCGATTCGTTGAGCGGCGTGTACGGGGCGATCACCGAGTACCTGGGGTTCGAGATGCTCGACGGAGAATACAAGGTCATGGGGATGGCGCCCTATGGCGACCCGGACAAGTACGATCTGTCCCGGATCATTCGTGCAGCGGGCGCGGGTTTCGAAGTGGACACAACCTATGTCAACACGGTTGGTTTGCGCCGCTACAAAGAGAATGGTGTTGGTTTCTATTTTAGTCAGAAACTGATCGACTGGTTAGGACCGAGACGTCAGGGAGACGTCGCCGACGAGCCCTACATTCACTATGCGGCGTCGATGCAGCGGTTGTTCGAGGAGTGGTGTCTGCAGCTCATGGAGACCTATCTTGGCGACGTGTTGCGCGAAACCGGTAAGTTGGCGTTTGCCGGCGGTGGAGCGCTCAACGTCAAGCTCAATCAACGCATCGTTGGCCTCGATCACGTCGACGAACTATTCGTGCAACCGGCATCGGGAGATTCGGGTACGTCGTTGGGTGCTGCGACTTACGTGGCCAACGAGCGCGGCGAGCGGCTCAGCAAGATGACCCACGTGTTTCTCGGCCCGCACTACTCCAACGCTGAGTGTTTGACGGCCTTACAGGCCGCAGAGCAACCCGTCGACTTTCGGGTGCTCGACGACGTCGCCGGGCAGGTTGCCGAAATTCTAGCGGACGGCAACCCGGTCGCTTGGTTCCAGGGGCGCATGGAGTTTGGCCCAAGGGCCCTCGGAGGACGCAGTATCTTGGGCTGCCCGAGTGCCGTTGGTGTTGCCGACCGCATAAACGAGCAGATCAAATTCCGAGAGCGGTGGCGTCCGTTCTGTCCGAGCGTGCTCGATCGCGTGGCGGCGGAGATAATACAAACGAACCATCCGGCGCCGTTCATGACGATTACGTTCGATGTGGCAGATGCGTGGAAAGACCGCATACCGGAAGTGGTGCATGAGGATGGGACCGCTCGCGTGCAGATTGTCGAAGAGCGGCACAATCCGCGATACTACGCGCTGTTGCAGAACTTGGAGCGCCTCACGGGCAATGGTGTGGTGCTCAACACTTCACTCAATCGGCGCGGCGAACCTATGGTGTGTTCTCCTCGGGACGCCCTCGATATGTTCTTCGGATCGGACCTCGAATACCTGGTGCTCGAGGACTACCTCGTAACGAAGCCTCTAGCGCAAGCGCCCGACCAGAGTAGTGCCTGATTCTCCTATTCAGCGGATGATGCAGATTTGTCCGAACGACAAAGCGCCATTCGATGCTTTGTGTCGTGTGTATCAGAAAGCGGCCGACAGCCTGGGTTTGGCGACTCAGACGATAATACTCTCGCCGCCGAGCGGCGCTGGTGATCGGGTCGATGCAACCTATCTCGACTACCAAGACCTCAATCAGACCCGCGCGATTGCCGCACAGTTGTCTGCGGTTGCGGTTGACGTCAACGAGTGTTTGGTGATTTGTCATCGCTATCGGGCATACCGGATCTTCCAGAAAAGCAAGTTACGTGCCGCGAAAACCATTGCCTTGGCACACGAATTCGGATTCTTCAAACGCTGGCACCGGCGCCTGGAACGTAGGTTCGTCGGTCGCGGGGTTGTGTTTGCAGGCGTGTCGGAAGCGGTAGCGGACGAACTCGCCAGCGTTGTCGGATACGCGACCGTGCTCCCCAACGTACTCGATCTCGATGCTGTCGGTTATCTGCAGCGTGATGCCGCCAGGGCCGTACTGGGCGTCCCCGACGATTGTTGGTGCTGCGGTTATGTCGGCCGTTTGCACTACTGGAAACAGCCACAGGTTGCGTTGCAGGGCTTTGTCGATTGTCACGAGCGAATACCCAACAGCCGGATGACCTTTGTCGGTGACGGCGAGATGCAGATGACGCTCGAACGGCTCGCCGAAGGTGTGCCCGTGTCGTTTGCCGGGTTTGTGCCGGGCGCTGCCCGCCTCGTGCGGGCCTTTGACGTGTTGTTGATGACGTCAACGGCAAGGGAGGCCTTCGGCATGGTGGTGCTCGAAGCCATGGCGGCCGGCGTGCCGGTCGTCGCGCCCCGCCACCCGGGGCCGGTTAGCGTTTTGGGCGACTGCGGCCACTACTACGACGACCCGGATGAGATTGCCGAGTGCCTGGTTGCCGTCGCCGCAGGCGGCAGCGTCGTCGAAGAGCGGCGTGCGGGTGGTGTACAGCGAGCGCGGCGGTCTTTCTCAGTAGCGGCGCTGGCGGCGCACTTGGATAGCCATCGCTACACCGACGATTGATGCTCAATCGTAGAAGGATGGCTCTCCCGGGGGGCGGGTCTTGAAGCGTTTGTGCACCCATAGGTATTGCTCTGGGTGCTTACGTACCTCGGCTTCCACCAGTTGATTGGTGCGTGCCGCATCCGCTCGGTCGTCATCGGTCGGATAGTTCTCGAGAGGCGGGCCAAACGTGATCGACCAACGGCGTGCGGCGTAGTCGCGGTGTTGGGACATCATCAGCACGGGTGAGTCGTTGAATCTCGCGAAACGCGAGGTGGCCGTGATCGTCGCCGTTTCGATGCCGAAGAATGGCGCGAAGACCGAATGTTTGGGCCCGTAGTCCTGGTCGGCCGCATACCAGATGGCGCGGCCCGCTTTGAGCATCCGCAGCGTCGTGCGGGTATCTTGCCGCTCGACGACCCCCTTGAAGTGGTGAGACCGTCCATAGACTTGCAGCCACTCCCAGACCGGGTTTTTGTTTTCTCGATACATGACGTCGCACCCCAGCTCGCCCAGCGTCTGCGCGACGGCATCCATGGTCGCAAAATGTCCGCCCAAAACGATGACGCCACGGCCCATGGCCAAGGCGTTGTCGAGGTGTTCACGACCATGTACCGAAACACGCTGGCTCAAGTTGCGTCTGGGATTCAACCAGGCGATACACATCTCGAGAATGCCGATCGCCACCGCCTCGAACACGGCCTTGGCTAGCACCCGTAGCTGCTCATCGCTCTGGTCCGGGAAACACAACTTGAGATTCGCCTCCGTGATACGGCGGCGTGACCCGCCGACGGCGAACATCAGGCGACCGAGAGTCTTGCCCAATGGAAACACGAGCCCTATCGGTAAGCGCCCGACTAGCCACCCCGTACCGACAGCTAACCAGGTCGGCCACACGCGCGGCGAGGCAATGTGATGACGTTTCGAGCGTTTGGACATAGTGCGTTGAAGATCTGAAAAACGTTCGGTGACCCGCGCAGATTGTAGCAGGGCCGCCCTGTGTTACCATCCGCGACAAATCCTATCGAGTCCTTTTTGTTGGCGTATTTGCATCTACCGTCATTGCAGGACGTGCATGTGCTTGTCATAGGTGATGTGATGCTGGATCGCTATTGGCATGGCAACACAAGTCGGATTTCCCCTGAAGCACCGGTACCGATCGTCGATATCGAACGCAGCGAAGATCGCCCTGGAGGTGCTGCCAACGTGGCGCTCAACGTGGTCAGCCTCGGCGCCAAGTGCACGCTTCTAGGCTGTGTTGGCGCCGACGAAGCGGGGACGTTGCTTGTCGATAAGTTGCAGGCGGCCGGCGTCAAGTGCGATTTTGTGGAAGTGCCGGATTGGCCGACCACGATGAAACTCAGAGTGCTTAGCCAGCGTCAACAACTATTGAGAAGCGATTTCGAAAGTCCTACACCGGAAACGTGTGCTAACGTGTTAATAGAAAAATTGCGATCCCATATCGACGACGCGACTGTGTTGATCGTCGAGGACTACGACAAGGGCGCGATCAGCGATGCTCAGACGATCATGCGCACAGCGGCAGCCAAAAACGTTCCCGTGGTCGTCGATCCGAAAGCCAAACCGTTCTCCGACTATGCGGGCGCAAGCTTGTTGAAGCCAAACCGCCTTGAGCTCGAGGCGATCGTGGATACATGGACCACGGAAGTCGAACTAGGCGAGCGAGCGGCCAAGCTGTGTCGAGATCACGACATCGCGGCCTTGGTCGTCACCCTTGGCGGTGAAGGCATGTCGGTCATAGCCGCAGGTCAAAGACAACACCTTCCCGCTCCCGCAGTCGATGTTTTCGATGTCACTGGGGCCGGGGATACGGCGGCTGCGGTTCTGGGTATTGCGACCGGATTAGGCTGGTCCGCGCTCGATGCCGCGCGCTTGGCGAACGTGGCTAGCAGTATCGTTGTCACCAAATCAGGTACCGCGACGGTGAGTGGCCCAGAGTTGGCGTTGGCGCTGCAAGCGGATGAACACAAGGACAAGGGCATGCTCACGCGCGAGCAGGTGGCGCTGGCCGTGCAACTCGCCAAACAGGCCGGAGAGAAGGTGGTCTTCACGAACGGCTGCTTCGACATTTTGCACGCGGGCCACGTCAGCTATCTCGAGGAAGCCCGGGCGCTCGGCGACCGCTTGGTCGTGGCGGTCAACGATGATGCGTCGGTGACTCGTCTGAAGGGTGCCGGACGACCCGTCAACGAGTTGCAACGGCGTCTGCGGGTATTGGCAGGGTTGGCGAGTGTCGACTGGGTCGTCGGGTTCACCGAGGATACGCCGGTAGCCCTGCTCGAGGAACTCGAGCCGAATGTGCTGGTCAAGGGCGGCGATTATGTTGTAGACGCGGTTGTCGGTGCCGATGTGGTGGCTGGCTATGGCGGTGAGGTGCGCGTACTCGGTTTGGTCGAGGACTGCTCGACGACCGAGATATTGGAGAAAGTACGGGGCTAACCCGTCAGCACGTTGGCGTTCTCAGCTAGGTGTTCCGGGTTCAGCGTTCCGACCACGATACAAGAGACGCCGCTTTGCGCGGCAACGAACTTCAAACTTTGCGGACTGTCCTGGCCGCTCTCCAGCGCCTTTTTGATGACGACGCCGCAACCTTGAGCGCCGGCCTGTGCAATTACCTCGATCTCGTCGGTGACCCTCAAGCTGAGCGTCGCCATGATGACGTCCGCGCCGGCGCTAAGTGCCAGACGTGCGCCGCTGACCGACTTGTGCGAGATACCGGCAGCCCTGATCAGCCCTTGCTGCTTCAAATCGAATAGACATTCGAGTGTACCGAGGTGTTGCAAGATGCGTTCGTCGTCGCCGTCGGAGTGGATCAGGACGATGTCCAGATAGTCCGTTGCGAGGCGTTCAAGAGAGCGGTGCACGCTCTTGATCGTGTGTTCCGGCGAAAAATCGTAGCTCGATTTGCCTAACGCGAACTCTTCGCCGACTTTGGTCATGATGACCCAGTCGCGACGTTGGCCTTTGAGCAGTTCGCCCAGGCGTGCCTCGCTGGTGCCGTAGGCCGGGGCCGTGTCGATGAAGTTCACGCCCAGCGCTTTGGCTCGAGATAACAGCTGCCCTGCTTCGGCGTCCGTCGGCAGGTCGAACGTCTGGCGAACCTTGAGATGAGAGTTCCTGCCGAGCTTGACCGTGCCGAGACCGAGCAACGAGACGCTGATCTCGGATTTGCCGAGGTCGCGGTACCGCATTACTCGCGCACCCATGCAGGGTCGCCGGTCGGCGGCGGCGGTAGGTCCAGCGCCAACGGTTCAAGGTGTTCAGGCGGCGGCAGCAGCGCCAGCACTTGGTCGCCAAGGTCGGGCGCTAGCGCCAGTTTGGTCGGCCAGCAGGTAATGCATGGACCGTTGGCTTCGACAAACGCTTGGTCCGGTCGCGTCCCGCCGGTTTGTACCGGCTCCGCCCGGTCGATCATGAGTGAGGTGAAGGACGCGTCAGACCAATCGAGCCAGGGAAAACAGCTAACAAGCGCTGTGCGAGCCGCGTCGCATTGTGTTTGACGGTCGAGCTCCACACCGTCGGTGGCGAGCTGGCCGCCTAGATACCATAGCCAGCCCGCGCCGTCGCGGTGACTGGTCACGGTCAGGCGGGGCTCCGCTCGCGTCAACGCGGTCAGGCAGTGAGCGTAAGCCGGCATTGCATTTTCATGTCGAACGATCACCTGATGCAATGGGCGAGTTTGCATAGGCGTCGCATCGATTGCCAACGCTCTGGCCAATGTTGCGTTACCGGTACCGGCGCAAAGAATCAATCGGCGGGCGCTCAACGTTTGCGCGCCGATGGTCAGGCTGACCGAATCGTTGGTAACGGTGCACTGACGCGCATCGAAACGTAAACGATAGATAGATTGTTGGGCTTGACGTTCGAGCCGCTCGATCAACGCCGTCGTGTCGAGTACAAAGTCGTTCAACTGGTAGACGGAGCCTTGAAATTCGTCGAACTGGAATACTTCCGGATATGCCGCGCGGTGCAACTTCTCGATGCGGCCCCGTAGCCCTTTACTGGCAAAAAATGTGGTGAGCCGTCCTAGCGCGCCTCGCGCGGCGAACATGTAGTAGTGCTCGGCGAGCGGGGCGAGACCTGCGAGGTCGACCTGTCCCTGTCCCGCCAGACAAGCCCGCCAACGCGATGGCATGTCGGCGATGGCTTCGCTGGCGCGGGTCATCTGTCCGCCCAGGGCGTACTTCAAGCCGCCGTGAATCATGCCTTGAGATGCGAGCGTCTGTCCGCAGCCGAGCGCTTCGGCCTCGAACAAGAGCGCGCTGTAACCTTTGTGGCGGAGCACGTTCAACGTCCACAGCCCGGCAATACCTCCGCCGACGATGATGGCGTCGACGCGCGCGGTCGATGGCACATCGGGATTCATAACCAGCGTCACCCTAGGCAATCAACACTAGCGGTGCAACAAAATCAACCGTAGGCTGATGCGGTGTCTAAATGGCTCTACCAATTGCTGCTGTGGGTGGCGCTGCCCCTAGTGTTGGTGCGACTTCGATGGCGCGCGCGGCGCGAACCCGACTATGGGCAGCGCATCGGCGAACGATTTGGTCGCGTGCCGGATCACATTCGCCCCGGAAGCATCTGTTTTCATACTGTCTCTGCGGGCGAGACTATCGCAGCCGCGCCGCTGATTGCAGCGCTGGCAGAGGAGTTTGCCAACGCTGAGGGTTTGAGCGCGTCGTTTCTCGTGACGACGATGACCCCTACCGGCTCGGCCCAAGTGCAGAGTCGCCTGCAGGAACACGCCCAGCACTGCTATGCCCCCTACGACTTCCCGTTTGCGGTGCGGCGGTTTTTTGACGCGGTGCAGCCGAAGTTGTTGGTGCTGATGGAAACCGAACTGTGGCCGAATCTCATCGGTGAAGCACACGCCCGAGGGATCCCTGTCCTGTTGGTAAACGCGCGGTTGTCGGAACGCTCGGCGCGAGGCTATGCGCGCATCGGCGCCCTAACGCGTGCGATGTTGCAGAAGGTGCGTTTTATCGCTTGTCAGTACCCGGACCATGCGCGGCGCTTCCAGAGGTTGGGGGCTAGGAATGAACAAGTAGGCGCTTTGGGCAGCGTCAAGTTCGATGTGGTGTTGCCGACTGATCATGCGCAACGGGTCGCTGCCTTGATGGTCGACTTGGAGCTGGCTGGGCGCCGGGTGTGGATCGCCGGCAGCACTCATCCCGGTGAAGACGAAATTGTGTTGCAAGCGCATAAAGCGGTTCGAGATCATGATCCGTCCAGCTGCTTGTTAATCGTACCGCGACATCCGGTGCGAGGGGCAGCACTCGAGTCGCTTGCCCGCGAGTTGGATTTTTCGGTCGCCTGCCAAAGCCGCGGCGCGGTGTTGGGAGCCGATGTGGTGGTCTGCGACACTATGGGACAATTGCAGACCCTTTACGGACTATCGAAGGTAGCGTTTCTGGGTGGCAGTCTGGTTTCGGTCGGTGGCCACAATCCGATAGAGGCGGCCGTCTGTGCACAACCGGTGATCATGGGCCCGGAAACGTTCAATTTCCCCGATGTGGTCGCGGCCTTCGTCGATGCCGAGTGCCTGACGATGGTACGCGATGCGGACGAGCTGGCGGACGCCGTCATAGAGTGTTTCGACAACGAACCCATGCGGGTTGCACGCGGTGAGCGTGCACGGCAGGTGGTGGCCGACAATCGTGGTGCGACCGAACGGTTACTGGATCTATTGGGGGCTGAGATTCGCGCTGCGATTACGTAGCGAGGCCACCCGTTCGACGGTGTCGTT